>DASWQD010000373.1:0-2571 GCA_036398255.1 Gemmatimonadaceae bacterium
GGCGGTCGAGAATGTCGATGTTGGGATAGGCCGCGCCTAACAACCGCGGGGAGACGGTGAAGAAAAAGCGGCGCGGCTCGAACTGATGATCCTCGATTCGCCGGTCGATAGCGCTGAGCGTGCGATCGCCGACAGTGAAGACGCGGTCCCGGATGATGTTTCCCTTCTGCTGCGCGATAATTCCGCGAACGCGCGCCGGCCCGATCCTGGCGATCGCCTGAAGCCCATAGTTCCCGCTCGGTATTCCGGCAGTGATGAACCGCGACACCGGTGGCTGAAAGGTCACGTTGCCGAGCTCGATCCGCTGGATGAGCTCGTTGCCTCGCCCTTCGTAGTTGACCGAGATGTTGTTGGACCCGTCGAATTCCCGCTGTGTGTCATAATCGACGTCGACGTGAATTCGATCAGCCACGACACCACCCGACTTCGCATTGAACTGGAAATCGGTCAGCGGAAGAAAGCTGCTCTGGCAGTCGAAGACAGTCTGCACGAACCCGCTGACGGCACAGCGCTCATTCAGGTTCCGCTCGGCCCTCAGCTCCATGCGCGCGTTCAGCTGGAGCGCGAGATCCGAATGCTCGGCGATGATGTCACCCGCGCGCGCAGCGACGGTGCGCTGCGATTTGTCGGCGGGCTCGGTTGCGAATGACGGAGGGGTCGCGCTTGTGGCGAACGAGGAAGTGGCCACCTGTCCCCACACCGCCTGGATGATGGAGCGCATGTTCTGCTGGAATGCCGTCGCGCGCGCCGCCTCGATCTGCGCAACCGCGCGGCGATAGCTGTCGCGCTCCGCCCTGGAAAGGACTGTTGGCAGACGCAGTGGAATGGTGTCGCGCGGGAGTGGAATCGGTATGCGTATGGTGGGGACTGAATCGCGGGGCGTCACCTGAGCGGCTGCCGTGGTCGAAAGGCAGGCGGCAAGGATGAGCGACCAGAATGCCGCCCAGAGGTGTACGAGTTGAGACCGTGACGGGCGCGCCTCCGGCGCGGGGTCACAGGAGATTCGGCCCCCCGTATATTTCACCCCGTGAAGATACTCCACAAATACGTCCTGAAGGAGCACTTCGGACCGCTCGTGTTCGCCATGACGGCGCTCACATCGCTGTTGCTGCTGCAATACATCGCGAAGCGGTTCGGAGAGCTCGTGGGCAAGGGCCTGCCCTGGAACGTAATCGTGGAGTTTCTCGTTCTTTCGCTCCCCCTGACCATCGCGCTTTCCCTCCCGATGGCTGTTCTCGTCGCCACTCTCTATGCGTTCAGCAGGCTTGCGGCCGAGAATGAGATCACGGCGATGAAGTCGACGGGCGTGAGCATGCGCAACGTTCTCACGCCGGTGCTCTGGGCCGCCGCCGGCGTCACGCTCTTCATGGTCGCGTTCAACGACCAGGTCCTGCCGCGGGCCAATCACAAGCTGCGCACGCTCCAGGGTGACATCGCACAGAAGAAACCGACTTTCGCTCTTCGCGAGCAGGTGATCAACGAGGTCAGTCCGGGAAAGCTCTACCTCAAGGCCGGAAGACTTTCGCAGGTGACCAACGTGATGCGTGAAATCACCATCTACGACGTCGGTGACTACACCCGGCGCCGCACGATTTACGCTGATTCCGGCAATATGGCGGTATCGCCCGATCAGGCAGACCTCCTGTTGACGCTATACAACGGAACAGTCCTCGATGTTCCTGTTCAGACATCGAACCAGCTTCAGCGCCTGTACTTCAAGACCCAGCTCATAAGAGTCCGCGGCGTCGGCAACGAATTTCAAAAAACGCAGAATGACGGCTATAAGGGTGAGCGGGAGATGTCGGTCTGCGAGATGGAGCGAAACGCGTATCACGCTCGCCAGCAGTTCTTCCAGGCTCGGAAGGAGCTGAAGGAAAAGCTTGTGCTCGCGAAGCAGCGAAAGGTAAAGCTCGACAAGGAAGTGCTGGCAACCAAAACTGAAGCGCCGCTGACCGTCGGTATCGGCAGCGCGTACTGCTCGCTGCTCAAGAAAACCGGAGTGAAGGAGCTCACGGCGCAGACTCCCGCACAGCGGGACACGGTCAAGGCACGGACTGATTCGATTCGAGCCAGCGTCGAGGCGGAAACGCGGCGTGCTGATACAGTCGCTGTCGGACCTGCTCCGTCTGCTGCCGCGCCGGTGATTCAGCCCGCGGCCCCAGTGGCCAGGCCCGCAGGTTCAGGTTTACCTCCGACAATCCGGCCATCCGCCGGTGCCAGCGCGCCTGCGCCGTCGCAGGGTGTTGGACCGCCTCCTGTCACGAATGCGAGAGGCGACACTCTGACGGACATGCAGCGAACACCGAATGAGGTGATCCCAGCCCAGGCAGAAGGCGCGCGTCTCCGGGTAATCGACACGCTTCGCAGTCTCAATCGATACGAGGTAGAGATCCACAAGAAGTTCGCGCTCGCCGCAGCCTGCTTCATCTTCGTGCTGCTGGGTGCACCGATCGCTCTGCGGTTTCCGCGAGCGGGCGTCGGTCTCACGATCGGCGTCAGCCTCGTGGTCTTCGGACTCTACTATGTCGGCTTGATCGCGGGCGAGTCACTCGCGCGACGCGGGATGGTTCC
>DASWQD010000374.1:0-1771 GCA_036398255.1 Gemmatimonadaceae bacterium
TCTCAGCTGGGGCGGCGCCCCAGCCTGGTGGAACAGGCGAACGTGTATGCGGAACGCGCTCGCGACCTCGATCCAAAGCTTCCCGAGGTGTACATCCGTCTCGGTCAGATCCGTAATCTGAGCGGACGTCACAGTGACGCCCTTGCGGAGTTTCAGAAAGCGTTGAAGCTGCGGCCCGACGACGCCGACGCTCTGCTGGGGATCGCCATGACGAACGAGGCCATGGGACGCGCCGCGGACGCGGAAGCGCTGTACAGGAAGGCCATCGCAGCGCGGCCGGATCACGCCGACAGCTACAACCGCTACGGTATCTTTCTCTACAACCGTGGCCGCTTCGAGGAGGCGATCCCGAATTTCAGGCGATTCACGGATCTCAATCCGGAAGCGGCGCGGGGATTTCTGAATCTCGGCGCGTCGTATCAGGCGCTGGGTCGTTTCGACGAGGCCCGTCGTGCGTATGAGCTCTCGATCGCGGCCAGTCCCACCGGAGACGCTTACTCGAACCTCGCAACGCTGGAGTTCTTCCTCGGCCGCTACGAGCAGTCGGTAAGAGGATTCGAAAAGGCGGCCGAGCTTTCCCCGACGAGCCATGTCTTCTGGGCCAACCTTGGCGATGCCTATCGTTGGACGCCGGGGATGCGGGAGAAGTCCATCGCCGCGTATGAGAAGTGTGTGGCTCTCGCTCAGCAGGCCATCGCCGTCAATGCCCGCGATGCCGGCGTGCACGCCAGCATGGCCTCGTCTCTGGCGAAGATGGGACGCCTGGAAGAAGCGTCCCGCGCGATCGATACGGCGCTGAAGATCGATCCGACGAATCCATCTGTTCTCTACACGGCTGCTCTCGTGAACCTCCTCCAGCAGAAACCGGAGGTCGCGCGAACGTGGCTGGAACGTGCGGCCGAAGCGGGATATCCTGCGGACTATCTCCAACGGGATCCAGAATTTGCCGAATTGCGAAAGTGAGGAGGACCGATGCGAAAAGTGTTGCTCCGGGGTCGGGTTTTGCTCCTGTTGCTTTTCGTGGTTGCGTTGACGCAGGCCGGGTGCGGACATATCCGTCGGAGCGATGAACGTGTATCACTGTGCCCTGGTGGAAGCGGCTCGACCGATAAGGCTCACCCGCTGATCTGTATCGACGAGAACCTCTTGCCGCATCCGGACAGAGCCATCGTATGGGACCGCGAGCCGCTGCGGAGCGGCCAGCCGTCGACGCACCCGGTCACCATCATCTGGGCGACGAAGAGCGGCGGCGGAAATCTCGGAATCGAGTTCACGGACAAAGGCTGCCTCGAGCCGAATTCGCTGCATTGCAACGGCCACGGCAAGTGTGTGGCTCGGACGAGAAGAGTGGAAAAGGGGCAGGTGTCCTGCTCGTACACGATCAACCTCGAGGGGCGCGAGCGCGATCCAGAGGTCGTGGTTCAGCCCTGCTGCGTGGCAGCCGACGTCATCGACAACCCGTAATCACGAGCCATCACCAGAACCCGTAGCCACTGTCATGGCGAACCTCCTCCGCGCGACCGATGGTCTCCGGAGGAGGACCCGCCATGCGTCTCCGGTTGCTGTGCGTCATTCTGCCCGCGCTGCTCATCCCCGCCGCGTCCGTTGCCAAGGATGCTTTTCCCAAAGCCTGCGTCGAGTGCCCTGTGAAGAGTGGCTCGGCAGACATGCGGCTCAGCACCCTGGCGAAAGCGTGGGCTGCGAAAGCGCCCGCCACTCTGATGGCAAAAGTCTCACCGGTCATGCCGCAGGGCGCTGCGCTCAAAGGAAA
>DASWQD010000375.1:0-2148 GCA_036398255.1 Gemmatimonadaceae bacterium
CACCCGCCGAACGGGCGAAGGAAATCCTAAGGGACTATGCTTTTACTCTCGTTTCGAGCTCGACTGACGGCCATGTGATTCCGTGGCGCATGCGCTTCTTTCACGACTCGTCAAACCGAATTCGTTTTGAGGTTCTCGATCCGACCTCGGGCGAGCGGCGCACACACCATGAGCCAGGCACTCACTTCAGTGCGGGCGGCATTCGCTTTGAGAATGCGTCGGGCTCGTTCCAGCTGGACGGAAGCGGCTATTCGGTGCGCGTCGACCGAGTAGAGAACGGGCGTCTGTTTGGCTACTGGGAGCATTATTCGTTCGGCATCCGAGTCGGGCGCGATGGAAAGCCCGTTCCCGAGCCTGCGGGTCACTTCTGCGCCGTGGCGCGCAAGTGAATCGCTCTGTAAAGATCTACTTCCCTGAGAATCGGTCCAGGAGCTGATCGAACCGCGGATCGCTTCGGAGGGGATCGAATCCCGCCCACACTCGAAGAAAGGGAATGGACGCCTCGCGTCCTGACGGCATCGACAACAGAAGCTCGAGCGTCTCGAATGCGCGATCGAGCTCACCGACGCGAGCGAAAATTTCAACGGCGATTCCCATGTGCGCCGTTGCGGCCCTGCTGTTCTTGGACACCGGCTCGATCTCCATCGCGCGCTCCGCTTCGCTGATCGCGTCGCGCTTAAGACCGAGTCCCGCAAGCGCGAGACCTAAAGCCGCATGGATGCTCGGGTCGTTTGGATGTGCAGCCGCACTGTCGGCCATCATCGCGCGCGCGATTTCGTAGTGTGCTCGCGCTTTACGCCAGTCACCCAGTCCGTGATACATCTCAGCCTGCATGAGCGCTCTCGGATGATAGACAAGCCCGTCCCGGCTCAGATCGCTCGGCGCATTTTCGAGCATGGATAGTCCTTCCCGGTAACGTCGCTGAACCCGCAACGCAGTGTACCGGGAAAACGTCGCCATCCCCCGAGAATCCCACCCCGGTGGGATCTTGGCGAGGAGTGCGGAGAGCGTGTCGGCGGATCCTTTCCATCGGAGGTATGCCTGACCCTTGATCAGCTTTACCTCATGATCATCCGGAGAGACCTCGATGAGGCGGTTGAACGCCTTCTGAGCTTCCGCAAAACGTCGCGTCCGTCCGGATGACATGGCGGCCTGCCAGAGTGCGCTGGGGTTGCGTGGATCGATCTGAATTGCACGCTCAATTCGCGCGATCCCTTCTTCCCAGCGGCCGGCGTGTATGAGAAGAACTCCGAGTGGAACGAGCAGGTCGACGTCGTTCGGTGCGTGCCGCAACCCAGTCTCGAGCTCTTCGATCGCCTTCGGTGCGTTGCCTTGCCGGCTCCAGTAGGCTGCGAGCGCCTCGTGTGGACCGGAGACGAGTGAATCCAGTCGGAGCGCGTTCTCCGCCTCGAGCCGGGCCTGGTCGAGCCGCGCGCGCGTCGTGTCGTAGGCCGTTGCGCTCCACATGTGCGTTACGGCCAGCCTTGCGCGCGCCGTCGCAAAATCTGCGTCAAGCGAACGGGCCTGGAAATAACGCGCCTGCGCGCGCCGCATGCTGTCTGCGCGTGCCTCCCCGACAGCGGTCCTCGGTCTCGCCGACAATTCGGCGTATCGGCCGCGGAGGTAAAAATCGTAGGCGAGCGGATTAGTCGTGGGCGGTAGGCCCAGACGATCTTTCTCTTCACGCGTGAGGTCGATATCGAGCTGAGACAAAATCGCGTTTGCCGACTTGCGCGCGATGTGGGTCAGATCCGAATTGCCCATCGCGAATGTATCTGTCCATGCGGACTTTCCAGTTCGTCCATCGAAGACGTGCACTTCAAGGCGGGCGTCGCCCTGGCCTCGGTGGATCGTTCCGGTCACGACGAAATTCGCGGCCATCTCGGACGCGATCCTCGAGATCGGCTTCGTTGCACCGGCGTAGCCCGCGGAAGATTGATAGCTCGGAACAATCAGGGACCGGATACGTTTCAGCTCTGCGCGAAGGTCCTCGCTGAGCATGTCGGCCACGTATCGAGTGCTGTCGGCTTGTCCCGGGTCGGTGAATGGGAGCACTGCGACGGTGGTGCCTTGCAGAGCAATCCTCGACGCCACCGCTGATCTGCGTTCATACCATATGATGCCGGCAATTGCTGCGAGCACGAGAAC
>DASWQD010000376.1:0-6219 GCA_036398255.1 Gemmatimonadaceae bacterium
ACGAAACAACTTCGTCGACAATACGTTCGACGTGACGACCAACAGCCAGGATCCCTCGACGAAATTCGAGGCGAACTACTGGAGCTCGTACCGCGGTTACGATCTCGATCTCGACGGCACTGGTGATGTTCCACATGCGCCGGTTCGCCTGTTCGCGGTGATCGTGGAGCGAACTCCTCAGGCCATCGTGCTGATGCGAAGCGCGCTCGTCGCACTGCTCGACGCGGCTGAGCGGGCCATGCCATCACTGACACCGGCGCTCTTCGTCGATCCGAAGCCGTCGATGAGGACGCTCACGTGATCCGGATACGAGGCCTTCGCAAACGTTACGGCGCGCTGCAAGTTCTCAAGGGAATCGACGCGCAGATTGCCACAGGGCGCATCACCGGCGTCGTGGGTCCGAATGCGGCGGGCAAGACCACGCTCATAAAATCCGTTCTCGGTCTCACGCGACCTGATGCAGGCGTGATCGAAGTCGCCGGGTCGAAGGTGAATGGCGACGAGAGCTACCGCCGCCACATCGGCTACATGCCGCAGATCGCGCGCTTTCCGTCGAATCTCACCGGCGCTGAGCTCCTTTCAATGCTACGCGACCTGCGTCCCGATACATCTGATCCAGACGAGGGGCTGATTCGCACATTCGGACTCGGTCTCGAGCTCTCGAAGAAACTCAACACGCTGTCCGGCGGCACGAAGCAGAAGATCAACGCCGTGGCAGCATTCATGTTCCGTCCTGAGCTTCTCATTCTCGACGAGCCGACCGCCGGCCTCGACCCGAGATCTTCCAGCGTTCTGAAGGACAAGATTCTCTCGGAGCGTCGTGCCGGCCGTACCTTCGTGATAACGTCGCACGTCATGACCGAGCTCGAGGAGCTGGCGGACGATCTGATCTTCATCAACGACGGGCGCGTTCGATTCAGCGGATCAGTCAGGCAGATCAAGGACCTGACACGCCAGGCGAATCTCGAGCGTGCAGTTGCAGAGCTGATGCAGGGAGATGCGGCCGCATGAAGTCGAAACAGTCTCATGGCGTCAGCGCGTGGCGCGTTGCAAAGCCGCAGGCTAGAAATGTCGCGCGCAGCAAATGGCTGCTGAGCTATACCGGATTCTTTCTTGCCGCGACCGAAGCACTGCTTCGTTTTACGGGTGGCGACGTGAAGACACTGCTCAGCCTCGGCAACGTCGTTCTCTTCGTCGTGCCTCTCGTGACAGTCGTCTATGGCACCGTGTACCTGTATAACAGCCGCGAGTTCATCGAGCTCCTGCTCGCACAGCCACTCAAGCGGCGCACTGTCTTCGCCGGCCTGTACGCGGGTCTCGGAATTCCACTCACAGGCGCATTCGTGGCCGGAGTATCGCTTCCGCTTCTGCTGCACGGATACGTGCGAGGAATCGAGGGACCTCTCGCAACGATGCTCGCCGGTGGTGCCGCGCTCACCCTGATTTTTACAGGGTTGTCATTCTGCATCGCGCTCCGATTCGAGGACAGACTCACCGGGCTTGGCGTGGGAATGGCGAGCTGGCTTGCGCTCGCCCTCGTCTACGATGGAGTCGTTCTCCTCGTCGTGGCGATTCTTTCGGACCATTCAATCGAGAAACCACTGCTGGCGGTATCACTCGCAAATCCGATCGATCTCGTACGAATCGCTCTGCTGCTGCAGTTCGACATCTCCGCGCTCATGGGCTATACCGGCGCTGTATTCAACCGGTTCTTCTCGGGCGCAATCGGGCTCGCGGTGATCTCCGCGGCGCTCATCACCTGGATTGGAACTCCCCTGTTTCTCGGGCTGCGCGCCTTCGGGAAAAAGGATTTCTGATCCGTCAACCAAAGCACAAACAGGGAAAATAGATGATGCACAAAAAACATGTGGGGATGCTGTTTACCGTTGCCGCGATGCTTTCTCTTGCGGGATGCTCGAGTGACAAAAAAGAGACGCCGGGATCGGATACAGCAGCGACCTCATCGGAGACACCGTCATCGGCGGCAACCGGTGACACGATTCTGATCGAGATGTGGACCGACGGCACGGGGAACTACTTCAGGCCGAACAAGGTCGAGGCACATCCGGGCGATGTGCTGCGCTATGTGCTGAAGGCGGGAGTTCACAACGTCCACTTCCTCCCCGACTCGAACAGAATCAAGACGGGACTCCCTGCGGCGAGCGAGATGCTGCAGCTGCCCGAGCAGACGTACGACCTTGTAGTCTCGATGGCGCCCGGCGAGTACTACTTCCAGTGTGATCCGCATGCTGCGCTCGGAATGAAAGGTGAGCTCGAAGTGGAAGAGGACTGACATGGATTCGTTCGTGCGCCGCTTCATCAAGTCGAGTCTCGCCTGGCTCGCGGGTGGCGTGAGCCTCGGCGTCGCGATGGCGGTTGTGAGAGCGAGGCCTCTGCCGATGCGCGAAGCGGTGTCGTACGAGACCCATACGGTGGCGGGTCGTGGGTGACCGGTTGTTCAGTTCGGGGTTACGCGGTTTAGAACCGTTCGACCAGAACCGGAAAACCGTCAACTCATCACCCGTCACCGTCCGGGTTTCTTAGACGAAAGAAAAAGGCCGCGCAAATCGCGCGGCCCTTTCCCACTACTATAGATAAGGCTACACCGCGTCGGACAGCGAAGTGAAGTTGAAGTCCTTCACCTTGAGCGTCGGCATCACGATCGCGCCTCCGCCCTCGGTGCCGGCAATCCTCACCGACGGCCCCATCGCCTCGATGTTGTTGAGCATGAACAACGGTGACTCGTTGAACCGGAAATTCTTGATCGCCTTGGTGATCTTGCCGTTCTCGATCAGGAACGTTCCGTCGCGCGTGAGGCCGGTGAACAGAATCGTCCGCGGATCGACCTGACGCAGATACCAGAGCCGGGTTACGAGAATTCCGCGCTGCGTTGACTTGATCATCTCGTCCGTCGACGTGGTGCCGCCGATCATCTTGAGCGATCCCGCTCCGGGCGTGGGCTCTTTCCCCTGCTTCTGCGCCCAGAAGCGCGAGTAGGCGAGCTGCTTCAGGACTCCATTCTCGACCCATACCATCCGCTTCGACGGAAAACCCTGGCCGTCGAACGGCTGTGCGAGCAGCTGCGGATCCTGCGGATCCGAGATGATGGTCACGCGCGGGTCGACGATCTTCTCACCGATCTTGCTACCGCCGCCCTGTTTCGCAAATGCGCTGCGGCCTTCGTCAGCCGTGCGTGCGGCGAGCGATCCGCCAATGAGCTGCACGAGATCGCCGACTGCCTGCGGCTCGAGAATCACGGTGTATCTGCCGGGCTCGATCGCGACTGGGTTGCGAGAGAGACGAGCCTTTTCGATCGCAGTCTGGCTGACCTTCGCGAAATCGATTCTTCTCCAGTCGTTGTCAACGGCTCCCGCCCAGCCTGAGCCGGTGCCATCTGCAGTGCGCACAGTCAGCGTGTAATTCGCATTCGTAGAACGCGAATACGCGAACAGTCCCTTGCTGTTGCCGAGCGCGTTCGAGCCGGCGTTGATTACAATGAAGCCGGCAGCCTGAAGATCACCCGCGTCACGTGCCGGCTTGAGAGCCGTCAGTGCAGCGCGCGCCCGATCTTCCGGGCTCAGGTTCGCCGTCGAGTCGAAGTAGCGCTCTACCGGCAGATACGTCTGCGGCCCGAGTCCCGGAAGCCATTCCGGATCGTCAGGGGAGAGCCTGGTCAGAACCTCCGACTGCTCGACGACGCTCTTGAGCGAATCGTCGGTCAAGTCGTTCGTCACAGCCGTCGCGTGCTTCTTGCCCATCACACTCGTAACTCCCAGCTGCTGATTCCAGACTCCGCCGGCAGTCGACATCTGGTTCGCGGCAAAGCGCACGTCAGCCTGATATCCGCCGCCGACGTTGACGATCACCTCTTCCGCCTTCGACAGCTTCTTCACTTTCTCGATCACCTGCTGCGCCTGCTCGCGTGACATGACCGCGCCATCGGGCAGCATCGCCTCAGTCGACCCGATCAGACGGCGCGGCTCGCCTTTTTGTGTATTCGCGCGGCTCACGCCGTCCTCCCTGTGTTGATCACGTTGATCTGCTTGAAGCGGCTCGGCACGCATCCGTGGCTCACCGCGTTCGACTGCGGCGGCTGTCCCTTTCCATCATTGAAGCTGGAGCCGAGCTGGTAGCTCTTCTTGCCGCCGATCATGTCCATTGCGTTCCAGAAATCAGGAGTGCGCATCTGGTACGCGACGTCCTTTAGCATCCCGATGATCTTGCCGCCGCGAACCTCGTAGAACACCTGGCCGCCGAACTGCGCGTTGTAGCGCTGCTGGTCGATCGAGAACGAGCCGTCGCCGACGATTGCGATTCCGCGATCTGTCGCAGCGATGATGTCGTCCCAGCTGACGTCCTTCTCGCCGGGAAGGAGCGACACGTTGGGCATGCGCTGGAACTGCACCGTCGCCCACGAGTCGGCATTCGAGCAACCGTGCGAGCGAACCGGACGCCCCTGCTTGTCGTACCACCACTTGAGCCAGTTGGCCTGCTCGCGTGTGGTCTGATAGTCGTTGAAGATTCCGTTCTTGATGATGAGGAAATCCTGCGGCTTCACACCTTCGTCATCGTAGCCGATTGTCGCGCATGCGCCCGGCTCGGAGCGATCTCCGCGGACGTTCATGAACTCCGGACCATACTTGAGTGTGCCGAGCACTTTCTCGGGTGGAGAGACGAAGCTCGTTCCGGCGTAGTTCGCCTCGTATCCCATCGCGCGGTCGAGCTCTGTCGGATGTCCGATGGACTCGTGAATGGTGAGCCACAGGTGCGACGGATGCAGGATCAGATCGTAGCGTCCGACTTCAACCGGCTTCGCGGTCAGCTTCTGTACCGCCTCTTCCGCCCACTTTGGTGCGTTGCCGACGAGGTCATTCTCGAGAACGTATTCCCATCCTCGTCCCACGGGCGCGATGACGTTGCTTCGCGTCTGGAAGTCACCGGGGGCGACAGCTGTCGCCTGCCACGGAACCGACGTACGAACGATGGTCTGCGAGATCACCGAGCCTTCGCTGTTCGCAAAGCTTCTGTCCTCCTTCACGAAAGCGAGGCCGGAATTCACGAAGCGGACGCCTTTTACAGCCATCGCCGCCGCATTCGCCTTGAGAAGAAGCTCCGCGCGCTCGGCGAGCGGGATAGTGAACGGGTCGATCTTGAACTCGCTCTTCCACGTCACGTCGCGATGAACTTCGGTCGGTGCGAACTGAACGGGCTGATCGCGGGCGATTCGATTCGCCTTGGCAATGGCGACCGCTTCGCGCGCCGCTGCCGCTACACCATCCTTGGTGAGGAGCTTCGTTGCAGCGAAGCCCCACGTTCCGTCGACGAGAGCACGAATACCGGCACCGATCGAATCCGTATCTGCTGTGTTGACGATCTGCTGCTCGCGCGTGAACACGAAGCTGTTGCGATAGCGGCCGATTCGTACATCCGCGTAGCTGGCACCGGCGCCTCGTGCGGTGGTAAGAGCCGCTGCCATCAGCTCCTTGATCGCGTCGGGCGGCGGTATCTCCAAGGGTCGTGATACGAGCCCTGACATCGCTTCGGCGGGGTTGAACATTCCTGCGGCGGCGATGCCTGCCGCGGCAATGCCTCCCTGCTTGAGGAAGTCTCGTCTTGTCTTCTTCACGGATATGGAAGTTGGGGTAGACTTCGAATATCGGAGCGGGGAAGTTCACTCGCAATCTCGCCAAGGCTGCGCAACGCGTTGTTTGAGGCGATCTTACAAAAGAATTACAGTTCCCTGCGGGTGCTTTCAGTGACCGTGAGCCGTAGGTTACGCATCGGCCCGTTACGCAACCAGGTACGCGATGGCTCTACAATCCGTTTCAGCAAAATCACACACTTCTTCGCGCGAGGAGCTGCTGAGCGCCGCATCGCGGCTGCGCGAGGAGGTCGCCAAGAGAATTGTCGGCCAGGAGAACGTCATCGAGGAGATCCTGATGGCGCTCCTCGCCGGCGGTCACGCTCTTCTCGTGGGTGTTCCCGGTCTCGCGAAGACGCTCATGATCAGAAGCGTGAGTGAAGCAATGGATTTGGACTTCCGCAGGATTCAGTTCACTCCCGACCTCGTTCCAAGCGACATCACAGGAACGGAGATCATGGAGGAGGACACCGCAACCGGCTCGCGCTCGTTCCGCTTCGTGAAGGGCCCGGTCTTCGCCAACATAGTTCTCGCCGACGAGATCAACCGCGCGCCGCCACGCACGCAGGCGGCGCTGC
>DASWQD010000377.1:0-1797 GCA_036398255.1 Gemmatimonadaceae bacterium
GCAGGCCATCATCCGCTGATGACTGGTGGAGAGCATGGCGGCTACTGCGGAATAACCGGACCGTTCCGCCGGGTCGCCGGACACGAACAGGACATTCTTTCATCGCTGAACCGCACCATGCGTGATTCGCTCGAGAGCGCATTCAAGGTAAAGCCGCCGTTGATGTATGCGGCCGGACACGACCACAATCTCCAGGTGATGAAAGGGTCTCGAAGCGTTCAGTATCTGGTGGTGAGCGGGGCAGGTTCCGACGCAAAGGCGGCGTGCGCCGTGTACATGCGCGAGAGCTACTATGTCAGCCAGCATCGAACGGGATTCATGCGAGTCGACATCCTGAAAGACAAGGGCGTCTTGCTCAGTGTATTCGATTACACGAGCGATGGCCATCCAGGTAAACCGTTTTCACGATGGCTGGAGGCAAGATGAGAAGAGTCCTCACCCTCGTCGGAGTCGCGGGCTTTGCGCTTACGCCGTCGTTGATGCACGCTCAGGTGAGCGACGGAGACCTCGCCGCACTGCGTCTGGTGTCCGTCCCGGCGACTGCATTGCCGCCGATCTCGCTGCCAATGCCCGCGAGCAGGAATCACAGCTATGTCATCGGCCGGTTGCAGACCGGATACCGAAAAGGCCCCGGCGGAGAAGCGATCCCCGCAATTGCCGGTGGAATTGACTTTCAATATCGCGGCGGCTCCGTAATCGGTGCGACCGTTGGTTACCAGAAACGCGACTGCGGCATCGTGGACGGTGATTGCGGCGGACATGCGATGTTCGGCGTACGGTCGCAGATCGGTCTCGTGACCGGCGGCTCGATCTTCGCCAATCTTCTCAACGACAACAGTGCCACGAGCACCCTCGGAACTGAGTTCGGATTTGGATACTCCCCGAAAGTCTCGGGCGACATGAACGCGTGCGCGATCGATTTCGGGATTCCCTTCTCGGTCGCAAAACGGCGGCAGCGCCCGCGCCTCGTTGCGTTCGTGTCACCGGGAATAATCTGGGATTTCACGTGTGGCTCGGGCGGCCCGAAATCACGCAAGAGTTACAAGACGGATTTCGGGTTCGCGCTTCAGCAGGTCGGGAACCGCTCGATCGACCTGTACCTCGGAATGCAGAAGATCTACCGGGCCCGGACGGAATTTCAGACTGGCCTGAGCCTCACGATCGTTCACCTACCGTGATCTAGCGTTCTCGACCGCCCTCTCCCCGACTTTTCGCTCCTGCTCGCGAAGCTCGGGGGTGAGGTTGTCGCCGAAGTCTTCAGCCTCGAATACCTGCCGGACTTCGATCTCGGTGCCGCCGTCGAACGGCGCGCGCTTCAGCCACTCGATTGCCTCGTCCATCGATCGCACCTGCCACAGCCAGAATCCGGCGATCAGCTCCTTCGTTTCGGCGAACGGGCCGTCGACTACCGTGCGCTTGCTGCCTTCGAAGCGGACGCGCTTTCCCCGAGAGCTCGCCTGAAGTCCTTCGCCGGCGAGCATGATGCCGGCCTTGGCCAGCTCCTCGTTGTACTTCCCCATCTCGGCAAGCTCGTCGGTGGTCGGAAGAATTCCCGCTTCCGATTCGGCGCTCGCCTTTACGATCACCATTACTCGCATGTTCATCTCCTGTAGGCTCGATTGCGTTGACTGCTTCTACCATTACGTCGAACGGCTTTCGCCGAAATCGACGCGGTGCGGCAAGTTCCCTTCCTTTTCCTGAAATGGCATAAGGGTTTAACCGCCGAGAACGCCGAGAACGCCGAAAAAACCAGGTCTGTTCTTGTTAAAAACCAAAACGCGTTGTTGTCGGGGTTCT
>DASWQD010000378.1:0-9098 GCA_036398255.1 Gemmatimonadaceae bacterium
TTCTCCGAATGACCGGGCTCTTCGGCCTGACCCTCGTTGCCCAGTTTGCCTGTGGCTATGGGGAAGCCATGCTGACGGCCCGTCTCGGACAAAGCGTGATGCGCGACCTGCGGATGGAAATTTTTGCTCACCTGCAGCGGCTGTCGATTTCCTTCTTCGACCGCAATCCCGCCGGCAGGCTCATCACTCGCGTGACGTCGGACGTCGAAACACTCAACGAGCTCTTTCCATCCGGTGTGGTCTCCGGACTCGGAGACATGTTCACACTCGTCGCGATCGGCGTTGCGATGTTCATTCTCGACTGGCGCCTCACGCTTGCGGCGCTGATTGTCATTCCGCTCATCGCCGGCGTGTCGCACTGGTTCCGGTCCGGCGTGCGCGAATCGTATCGCGACATCAGAACGCGACTCGCTCGCATCAACTCCTTTCTCCAGGAGCGACTCACCGGAATGCGGATCGTCCAGCTGTTCGGCCGCGAGGAAATGGAGGCTGTGAAATTTCGCGAGCTGAACGCCGATCACCTCGAGGCGCACGTAAGGTCGATTCGCTATTACGCGTTCTACTTTCCGGCAATCGAGCTCCTGACGTCGATCGCGATTGCGATCCTGATCGTGACCGGAGCTTCCCTCGTGCAGGCGAACACGCTGACCGTGGGAACAGTCGCCGCCTTTCTTCAGCTCAGCAGGCGGTTCTACCAGCCGCTGCAGGATCTCGCCGAAAAGTTCAACATCCTCCAGACGGCAATGGCGAGCTCGGAGCGGATTTTCATGCTGCTCGACACCGAGCCCGTGCGCGAAGCTGCGGGGCGTGAGCGGCCCGTATCCAGGGCGACAGCACCGGTGCACGTCGAGTTCAAGGATGTGTGGTTCGCATACGATGTGGGACACGTCGCAAGGGGCTCGAATGACGTGCCGGCCGCGCCGGAATGGGTGCTCAAGGACGTTTCCTTTGTCGCCGAGCCGGGGAGGACACTCGCGCTGGTGGGCCACACCGGTGCCGGGAAGACGACGATCGTGAATCTGCTCATGCGGTTCTACGATCCGCAGCGCGGACGCATCCTCGTGAACGGGACCGACATTCGCGAGCTTACCCTCGACGAGCTCCGCGGACTGATCGCGTACGTTCAGCAGGACATTTTCCTTTTCGCCGGTGATGTCGCGACTAATATCAGGCTGGCGAATCCACTGACCGACGACGAGGTGGCCGCTGCCGCGTCGAAGGTGGGCGCGGACAGAATCATCAGGCGGCTTCCCGATGGATACCTCCACCGGCTCGGTGAGAGAGGTGCCTCCCTGAGCGTAGGCGAGAGGCAACTGCTCTCATTCGCTCGCGCGGTCGCTGCAGACGCCTCGGTGCTGATCCTCGACGAGGCGACGAGCGCCGTGGACAGCGAGATCGAGGCGGAAATCCAGCGCGCCCTCGCAGTGCTGATGGAGGGGCGAACGACCATTGCGATCGCCCATCGCCTCAGCACTGTAGTATCGGCCGATGAGATCCTCGTGCTTCATCACGGGGAAGTAGTGGAGCGGGGCACTCACGAGGCCCTGATCGAGCGATCCGGACTGTATGATCGGCTGTGGCGGCTTCAGACTGGGGAATCGGCCCCGGAAGTGCTGCGTGCCGGTTAGCGCTTGCTGCCCCCGTCTACTGTGGCGTAGTTTGTGTACTAATCGAACCGTTACGCGAGCTATTTCCTTGACATTTTCTTGCCCGCGCCGCGCGGGGAGCGCTCTTTAGTGCACCTGGCTGTCTCAGCTAGAACCGACACGGGCAGGCTGCGAAAGGGGAACGAAGACAACCTCTACGCCGATGCCAACGAATATCGCGGCCTCTTCATAGTCGCCGATGGAATGGGCGGCCATGCGGCTGGCGAGGTGGCGAGCCAGATGGCCGTCGATCTCATCGCGAGCGAGCTCGCTGACCTCAACGACCTGGCGTCTCCGGACTCCAGGGATCGCGTGGCGGAAACCCTCCGCCTTGCCAACCGACAGGTCTTTCAGCGGACAATGCGGGAAGTCGAGAAAACGGGGATGGGGAGCACAGCCTCCGCTCTGCTGCTTTCCGACACGCGATTCCTCATCGGGCACGTCGGAGATTCGCGGATCTACCTGGTGCGCGATGGCCAGATGCGCCAGCTGACGCGTGATCATTCGCTGGTTCAGGAGCAGGTCGATGCCGGCATCATCACCGCCGAGCAGGCGCGGCATCATCCGCAGAGCAACGTGATCACCTGCTGCATCGGGATGTCGAGCGAGATCGAGCCCGACATCATCAGCGGCGAAACGAAAGTCGGCGACGTCTTCCTGCTCGCGAGCGACGGGCTCACTGGAATGGTGGACGACCGCAGGCTCCAGCAGCTGCTCCAGTCCCGAGCCACACCGGAGCGGATAGTCAACGCGATGATCGCCGACGCCAACAACAACGGCGGGATCGACAACATCACCGCGATTGTGGTCAAGGTCATCACCGCCGATACGCGGTTTGCCACGGGTGAGGTCACGCCCGTCCCGCAAGGCCGATGACATGGGCGAGGCTGTAGGCGCCACGCCATCCACCGACACCGAAACCGTCGCTGAAGTAGCAAACCTCTACCTCGGCAACATACTCTACGCCATCGAGCTGGCTGCGATTGCTCTCGAGGAGCAACAGAAGCCCGATGACGCTGCATTCTACCGCGGCATTGCACGCAAGCTCGCGACTGCTCGAGGACGCGAGCGCGCGGGCAACGGCTAACAACGGAGAATTCCTGATGGCTACTGCAACCCTTCCTGCCACCGAGACGGGCGCCGACACGTTCCCGATCAACGGCACCGACTACATCGAGTTCTGGGTTGGAAACGCAAGACAGGCTGCGCTCTATTACCGCGCCGCTTTCGGATTCGAGCTCGCTGGATATCGCGGTCCTGAGACCGGAACGAGGGACCGCGCGAGCTACCTTCTGCAACAGGACAAGGTGCGCTTCGTCCTCACGACGCCGATCAGGTCGACGGGCCCCATCGCCGACCATGTGCACAAGCACGGCGACGGCGTGCGCGACATCGCGCTGTGGGTGGACGATGCGCGAACCGCGTTTGCCGCCGCAGTCGAGCGCGGTGCAAAGCCGGCGATGGAACCGACGGTCATGAAGGACGACGACGGCGAGATTGTAATCGCCGCCATTCATACCTACGGCGACACGATTCACAGCATCGTCGAGAGAAAGAACTATCGCGGGCTTTTCATGCCCGGATTCGTTCCGGCGGAGTCGCCGTACAAGCCCGAGCCAGTCGGACTGATGTACGTCGATCACTGCGTCGGCAACGTCGAGCTCGGCAAGATGAACGAGTGGGTAAAATTCTACGAGGATGTCCTCGGTTTCACCAACATCCTCACGTTCGACGACAAGATGATCAACACCGAGTACTCGGCGCTGATGTCGAAGGTGATGTCGAACGGGAACGGCCGGATCAAGTTTCCGATCAACGAGCCTGCCCAGGGAAAGAAGAAGTCGCAGATCGACGAGTATCTCGAGTTCTACGACGGGCCGGGAGTCCAGCACATCGCGATTGCGACCGATGACATCATCAAGACTGTTCGCGATCTGAAGTCCCGCGGTGTCGAATTCCTTCGCGTGCCGGCGACATACTATGAAAGCGTGCCGAAGAGAGTCGGGAAAATCGACGAGGACCTCGCGCCGCTGCAGGAGCTAGGAATTCTCGTGGATCGGGACGATGAGGGTTATCTCCTCCAGATATTCACGCGTCCGGTAGAGGACAGGCCGACAGTCTTCTACGAGATCATTCAGCGCAAGGGAGCAAAGAGCTTCGGCGCCGGAAACTTCAAGGCACTTTTCGAAGCCATCGAGCGCGAACAGGCCCTCCGAGGCAACCTGTAATGCCAAACTATCACACGCTCGGCTCCATTCCCCGCAAGCGGCACATCGCTTTCCGCAAGCCGGACGGCGGATTGTACGCCGAAGAGCTGATGGGTCACGAGGGATTCACCGGAACTTCGGCTCTCCTGTATCACATCTATCCGCCGACGACGGTCAAATCGGTGAGACGAGTGAAGGAGACGAAGTTCGAGGCTGATGCCGACCAGACGCTGCACCACCGGCATTTCCTGACGTCTCGCGCGAAAAAAGGCGGCAGTCCGACGATGGACCGCCTTCCAATCCTGTTCAATCAGGACATCGCGATGCTGTACGTCGAGCCGGACACGCAGGACTCGCACTTCTACCGCAACGCGCAGGCTGACGAGCTTGTCTACGTCAGCAAGGGAAAGGGAGTTCTCGAGACTGTGTTCGGTGATCTGCCGTACGGGGAAGGCGATTACCTGATCATCCATCGCGGCATTCTCCACCGCTATCGGATGGATTCCGGGTCGGCGCACAAGCTTGTTGTCTTCGAGAGCCGCGGACACGTGCGATCGCCGAAGCGGTACCGCAACGAGTTCGGCCAGCTCGTTGAGGGTGCTCCGTACTCGGAGCGCGACATTCGCAAGCCGCTCACGCTCGAGCCGCATGACGAGAAAGGTGACTTCCGTCTCTACGTGAAGCAGTATGATGGGATCAACGAGCTCATTCTCGATCACCACCCCTTCGATGTCGTTGGCTGGGACGGATACTTCTATCCGTGGGCGTTCAACATCATGGATTTCGAGCCCATCGTCGGCCGTGTGCACCAGCCGCCGCCGGTTCATCAGACTTTCCAGGGTGACGGCTTCGTGGTGTGCTCATTCTGTCCGCGACCGTACGACTTCCATCCGGAGGCGATTCCCGCTCCGTACAATCACAGCAACGTCGATTCCGACGAAGTGCTCTACTACGCGTCGAGCGAGTTCATGAGCCGGAAGGGAATCGAGTTCGGAAGCATCACCCATCACCCCGATGGAATTCCCCACGGGCCGCATCCGGGCCGTGCAGAGGCGAGCATTGGTGCGAAGTACACCGAGGAGCTGGCGGTGATGATGGACAGCTTCCGGCCGCTGAAGGTCGCGAAGCAGGCGCTGTCGATCGAGGATCCGGCGTACCACAAATCCTGGCTCGATATTCAACACGAGCAGTTTTCTCCACCCACGTCTTGAACTGATAGACCCAGACAGTGGCGGGCTATGGGTTTCCGGTTCTTCAGTTTTGGGTTGTCCGGTTTCAACCGTAGAACCCACAACCGGAAAACCGGTAACTCACAGCCCGCCACCGTCCGGGTCTAAGCCTTTCCCGATGACCGATCTGCTCTGGACGCCATCAGAAGAACGAGTCCGCGGTTCGCACATGTTCGGCTTCATGCGCGAGCACGGATTCACTTCGTACGGCGAGATGTACGAATGGTCGGTGCTGCATCCGGAGGAATTCTGGCCGGAGATGTGGCGATTTGCCGGGATGATCGGCGATCCGGGCGAGGAAGTAGTTCACGGGCTCGACAGAATGGGCCCGCCCGATCGCGATCTCGGACCGCGGTGGTTTCCGGGAGCCCGCCTCAACTTCGCCGAGAATCTTCTCCGTTATCGCAACGATGGCGATGCGATCGTCGCCTGGAACGAGAACGGCCGCCAGCGCACGATCTCGCGGAATGACCTTCATGATGAAGTAGCGCGGGTCGCCGCCGCACTGCGCGAGCACGGAGTCCGGTCCGGTGACAGAGTCGCAGCATTCCTTCCGAACATTCCCGAAGCCGTCATCGCCATGCTTGCCGCTGCGTCGATCGGAGCGGTGTGGTCCTCCTGCTCGCCGGACTTCGGAGTGCAGGGGGTACTCGACCGGTTTGGGCAGATCGAGCCGCGAATATTGTTCTGCGCCGACAGCTACACCTACGCAGGAAAGCCCATCGATTGCCTGGCCCGTTCGGCGGAGGTCGCGGAGCGAATACCGTCAATCGAGAATGTTGTCGTGGTTCCCTATGGCGACAGCCACCCGGACATATCGCACATCCCGCGCTCGATGTACTGGGGCGAGTTCGCGGCGAGCTCGTGGGGTGCGGTGGAGTTCGAAAGACTTCCGTTCGATCACCCCCTGTACATCCTCTACTCGTCCGGTACCACTGGCCTTCCCAAATGCATGGTGCACGGCGCAGGGGGAACGCTGCTGCAGCACTACAAGGAGCTGCTTCTCCATACCGACCTGAAGCCGGGTGACAGAGTGTTCTATTTCACCACGCTCGGCTGGATGATGTGGAACTGGCTCATGAGCGCGCTCGCAACGGGCGCGACGATCGTACTCTACGACGGTGCGCCCTTCCCGCTCGAGCAGGAAATCCTGTGGAGGATGGCGGCGGAGGAGAAGCTCACCGTGTTCGGTACGAGCGCGCGCTACCTCGCGATGTGCGAGAAACAGGGGATCGAACCGGCGGCGAATGATCTCGCCGCGCTGCGCACTATTCTCTCGACAGGGAGCCCGCTCGCATTTCACAGCTTCGACTGGGTCTACGCCAGCGTGAAGAGCGACGTTCATCTTGCGAGCATCAGTGGCGGCACCGACATCGTCTCATGTTTCGCAGGCGGGAATCCAATAGCACCTGTGTATCGCGGCGAGCTTCAATGCCGCGCTCTCGGGATGGCGGTGCATGTGTTCGATGCCGAGGCGCAGCCGGTCGTCGGCGAGCCCGGCGAGCTCGTTTGCACGCGCCCGTTCGTGAGCATGCCGACAGGTTTCTGGAACGATCCCGACGGCGCGAAGTACCGGACGGCGTACTTCGAGACCTATCCGGGCGTCTGGCGCCACGGCGACTGGTGCGAGATCACGGAACATGACGGCATGATCATCTACGGCCGCAGCGACGCTACGCTAAATCCGGGTGGAGTGCGCATCGGCACCGCCGAGATCTACCGGCAGGTCGAGCAGCTGCCCGAGATTCTCGAGAGCGTTGCGATTGGACAGGAACCGCGTGAGGGAGACTCCGGCGACGTGCGTGTGGTTCTGTTCGTGCGGCTGCGCGAAGGTGCGACGCTCGACGATCCGATGCGGGAGCGAATCAGAAAGCAGATCCGCGACAACACGAGTCCGCTCCACGTGCCGAAGATGATTCTTCAGGTGGCCGACATTCCGCGGACCATCAGCGGCAAGATAAGCGAGCTCGCGGTGCGCAACGTCGTGCATGGCCAGGCCGTCGGCAATACCGAAGCGCTCGCCAATCCGGATTCTCTCAAGCTCTTCACGAACCTGCCCGAGCTCAGGGCGTAACGGAATCCTGCTCGAGAGCTTTCAGGGAGTCGCGCTCGCGTTCGCGTGTCCTTCGTGAATCCACCGTAAGTGCCACGGTGCTCTCCACCGGTACGATCTCTGTCGCTTTCCGGGAAGGGAAGTAGAGAAAGATGAACTTCCCGGTCGCACCCAGAAGAATCGGCTGCTCGTCTGAAGCGATGCCGTCATTCCTGAGTACCGAGACACGTCTTCCCTTGCCGTCCTTGATGCGATTCGCCTCACGCTCCGCGTAGAACTGCGTGAATGCAATGGCGTACACAACTACGAACCACCCGTAAACGAGGGCCCGGATCGTCACACTGTTCCACCGCGTGTTCGCATACCTGGTCCGGTGGCCGCTGTACCACGCCGATTTCTGTGACGCAAAATCCCGCATGCGCTGAAAGCCGAGGAGAATGGCGAGCGGCAGCATCGAGAGAATGATGACGAGCGGGTTCCTGATGGCGGCGAGGAGGAAGTCGCTCGTCTCGGAAAAGTCGAGAATGTTGATCTTGAAGTAGAAGTAGAACCACAAGTCGTGAATCATCCCGACGAACGTGAGCGCGAGATACGCCAGCGTCAGGAGAAGCGTCGGATGCTCCCGCGCCATCCGCTCCGCGATGGATTTGCCGACAGTGCGCAGCTTCGGGTGAGCCGGGTTCTGAGCAGTTTGGTCGGCGGACTGCGGCTCGCGCAGGCTCGTCACAGCGTCAGGAGCCGTTGATGCCGTCGAGCTCGACGGTCATCTGCGCCGTATTCTCGACCGGCACAATCTCGGCGACCTTTCGCTTCGCGTAGTAAAGGAAGAAAAACTGTCCGGTCGAGCCGAGCAGCAAGGGTTTTTCATCGTAAGTGACGCCGTCGTTGCGAGTGAACGACACCGATCGGCCGATGCCCGCCTGCACTGCATCCGCCCGCCGATCAGCGCGAATGCCCGTGAGCGTGAGCGCGGTCAACACCACGACAACCGATGCTGCCACCAGTCTCGTCGTGGGAGTATTCCAGTTTCCCCGGCGCCTGGACGGTTTCCGGCCGCGTCGCGACGATACCCAGGACGCGAGAAGAAGAATTGCTATCGGGACGAGGAAGAACAGCACGACGATCGGGTTTCTCGTCGCGGCAAGAAAGAAATCGTCGGGATTGGAATAGTAAAAGATGTTCACCTTGAAGCGCCGGTAGAACCACACGTCGTCCCAGCGCGCGACGATGGTCAGCGCGACGTAGGCGAGCAGCAGCGCCTGCCAGGTGTGCTCCCGCAGAAAACGCAGTGCGACATCGATTGCTTTCGTGTCGCGATGGGGAAGCCCCACGTACTCCCCGCTTCCCATGACCGCGAATTCCGAGCTGTTCGATACGTCGCCGCCAGGACGCGGACTCACGCAGATGCCTCGTCGATGATTTCCTTCACGATTCCGGGTGCTATCTCCATTCTCTTCGCCACGAAGACTCTGAGCCACCGGGCGCTGAGGTATAGCTCCTCGGATAGCGACGGAAGATTTATCGCGCCGGGCCAGCCTTGGCCAGTGAGGCGCTCGATTTCGCCATTTCTTCGGAGGACAGGAATGTCGAGTCCCAGCATCTCAGTCTTTATGGGAAAGTCCAGCAGAACCTCCCCGGGTTGAAGTCCGAGCCTCTTCGCCAGCTCATCCTCCGTCTGGCGTGTTCGCTCGCGGTCGAAGGAGATCCATTCGCCGAAGTCGTGATCGAGCTGGCTCGCCGGCCACTCCAGCGCGCGCTTGTAAAGTCTTCGGGTCCGCAGCGCGTCGAGCAGTGGCGACGGATTGCCGTGCTCCAGCAGGTGGATCAGTCCCTCGTCCGTCAGCGATGGCAGCAGATCCGCTTCGAGCGCGCCAGAGCGAAGCGCGTCTTCGACGAGACGCTTGTACATCGCAGTAGCGCTGCGCACCGCATGATGCCAGTACACATTGCGGTACATCTGGTA
>DASWQD010000379.1:0-6143 GCA_036398255.1 Gemmatimonadaceae bacterium
TGGCAGCGACTGCGGCATCAGCCAAGCTGCGCACCGGGGGAACGACCCCCGACGCAATACCGTCGCCTGATCACGTGATGCGGTTCATGGCGACCTGCGTCGAGGAGGGAATTCCAATGAAAGCGACGGCGGGCCTGCATCACGCCATCCGCGGACACTATCCTCTGACGTATGAGCCCTCGAGCCCGACGGGGCTCATGTTCGGATACCTCAACATCTTCCTCGGGGCAGCTTTCTGCGCAGCCGGCAGCTCGAGCAGCGCCGTGCTCGGTATCCTCGAGGAAACCGATCCGTCACGATTCCGCGTCGACGACCGCGGAGTATGGTGGGAAGATCACATCGTCGTGCACGAGGAATTGAACGTCGTGCGGCACGCGGTTGCGACATCGTTCGGGTCGTGCTCTTTCACGGAGCCTGTGGGCGAAGCGCGCAGACTCGGTCTCATCTGACAGCCATGAACCGAACTCACGATCCCGAGCTGAAAAGCTGGGTTGAATCGGCTAATTCGCCGCACAGCGATTTTCCGATTCAGAATCTTCCGTTCGGGGTCTTCTCGCGATCCGACGACAGCGAGCGCCGCGTGGGTGTCGCGATTGGAGACCAGATTCTCGATGTACGGGCCGCCCTCGATGCGAAGCTCCTGAGCGAATCGACTGCCGCTGCATCGTGCCGCGGCGGCACGCTGAACGCGTTGATGTCGCTTGCGCGGAAGGAAATATCGGCGTTGCGCGGAGAGCTGAGCGCCCTGCTTTCGGGAGAGAGCCGCGCCGGCGCCGTTTTGTACCCGATGCGCGACGCCACGCTCCACGTGCCTGCCGACATCGGAGACTACACCGACTTCTACGCGTCGATTCATCACGCGACGAATGTCGGCCGCATGTTCAGGCCTGATAGCCCGCTGCTTCCGAATTACAAGCACGTTCCGATTGGATATCACGGCAGGGCGTCTTCGATAGTCGCGAGTGGAGAAGGCGTCCGCCGGCCGCATGGACAGACGAAAGCGGCCGACGCGGCGGCTCCGCGGTTCGGGCCTTCGGCGATGCTGGACTATGAGTGCGAGCTCGGGTTTTACGTCGGCGCAGGAAACGCTATCGGGAATCCCATTCACATCGACGACGCGGCGGATCACATCTTCGGATTTTCGCTCGTGAATGACTGGTCGGCACGCGACATCCAGTCCTGGGAGTATCAGCCGCTCGGTCCGTTTCTCGCGAAAAACTTCGCCACTACCGTCTCACCGTGGGTCGTCACGTCGGAAGCCGTCGAGCCGTATCGCACACGCGGTGCACCTCGTGCCGAGGACGATCCGGAACCTCTCGAGTACCTGCGCTCGGCGGCCGACGGGGATAGAGGAGGGATCGCTGCGTCGCTCGAAGTACTGATTGCATCCGCGCGCATGCGGCAGGAGGGAATTACTCCGATGCGATTGAGCCGGGGATCGTTCGCGGGAATGTACTGGACCGTGGCGCAGATGCTGACGCATCACGCGAGCAATGGTTGTAACCTGCGTTCGGGCGACCTTCTCGCGAGCGGGACGGTGTCCAACGAGTCTCCCGAATCGCGCGGCTGCCTGCTGGAGCTCACCGCGAGGGGCGCACATCCGGTTACCCTGCCTTCCGGGGAAGTCAGGCGCTTCCTCGAGGACGGTGACGAGATAATCATGAAGGGTGTGCTGGAGGCGGAACGCAGGCCCCGCATCGGCTTCGGCGAGTGCCGGGGAACGATTCTTCCTGCTCACTCGTAGTCGGGACAAACCGGCGGCACCGCGGAGCACGCGGTTCACTACAACATATGGATGTAATGAAGCGGAACGGAACCAACGGACAGGGGCCGCGGGGCAGCGGCCTTTACGAGATTCGGAAATCAGGAATTCAGGGAAGGGGGTTGTTTGCCCTGAGACGCATTCGCCCGGGTCAGAAGATCATCGAATACACCGGCGAGAAGATCCCGAACGATGAGGCCGACAAGCGGTACGACGAAGAAAGGATGGCGCGGCACCACACGTTCCTGTTCACGCTCGACGACGATACGTGCATCGACGGGAATGTCCGCACCAACATCGCGCGACTCATCAACCACTCGTGCGATCCCAACTGCGAAGCCATCATAGAGGACGATCGCATCTGGATCTACGCCCTGAAGAACATCCAGCCAGGCGTGGAGCTCGCGTACGACTACAAGTACGAGAGAACCGGGGGCAACGTCAGGGAGCTCGAGAAATTCTACGTTTGCCACTGCGGGTCCGAACGCTGCAGGGGCAGCATCATGGTTCCAGCGAAGCGGCGCAGGAAAAAGAAAGCGAAGCGGTGAGCGGCATGGCGAATCAGCCTTTCTACTACAAGGAATCCGAGGGCATCCGGATAACTGTTCGCCCTGTATATCTCAGGGAGCAGTCGGAGCCCTCGGCGCGTCACTACGTTTTCGCCTACTTCGTGCGAATCGAGAACGTGGGAGCCGTCACCGCGACTCTCATGTCGCGCCGCTGGCTCATTCACGATTCCGCCGGTGACGACACCGAAGTCGAAGGCGAGGGAGTGGTTGGCGAGCAGCCGACGATCGTCCCCGGCGACGTGCATGAGTACCAGAGTTTCTGCATTCTCAAGTCCGGCGAAGGATTCATGGAAGGGCATTACAACTTCACGAGGGCCGATTCCACGCACTTCCGGGCGGAGATTCCGAGATTCATCCTCAGCGCGAGCGCTTCGACGAGCCTGCCTTCCTGAACGTCACGCGTGCGCGACCGAGCGCGGAACGACAGTTGCCTCAGTGATCGCACGATGAGTCGCGTTTACGACGTCTCGGTGCCGGTGAGAACCGGCGGACTGGTTTATCCAGGCAATCCCGAAATATCAATCGAGCTTGAGCAGGCGATTGCCCGCGGCGCCGGCGCAAACGTGTCGGCGGTGTCTTTCGGATCCCACACCGGAACTCACGTGGACGCTCCCAGGCATTTCATCGACGACGGCGGGACCGTCGACGTGATTCCACTCGAGAGGCTCATCGGCCCGGCGATCGTCATCGCCTTCGAGGACTCGCTCAAGTCCATCGGCGCCGGCGATCTCGAGTCACGCGATCTGGGGAGCCACAAGAGAGTCCTGCTGCGAACGCGAAACTCTGGCTTCATCACCGACGAGGAGTTTCACCGCGACTACACGTTCCTTGCACCGGATGGTGCGGAGTTTCTGGTATCGCGCGGAGTAGAGCTCGTCGGCATCGACTATCTGTCGATCGAGCAGTTCCACTCCGGTCATCACCGGACTCATCGCACTCTGCTCAGCAATGGGGTCGTCATCGTCGAAGGGTTGAACTTCGCGGACGTTCCTCCCGGAGAATACGATTTTGTCTGCCTTCCGCTTCGGCTCGAGGGACTCGATGGCGCACCGGCCAGGGCGGTTCTCATCGAGCGATGACGAACATCAGGCACGTTTTCTTCGATATCGGCGGAGTGCTCGCGACCAACGGATGGGATCGCGAGCAGCGGAAAGTTGCACTGGCCAGGTTCGGAATCGACGAGGCCGAGTTTCAGGCCCGGCACGAAGAAATGGTCGGCCCGCTGGAGCAGGGGCAGATCAGTCTCGATGAATATCTCGACATCACGGTATTCCACGAGCACCGCACTTTCGGCAGGGACGAGTTCAGGAATTTCATTTTCTCGCAGAGCCGGCCCTTTCCCGAGAGCATCGAGATCGCCAGAGCGATCGCCGAGGGGTGCAGGTACTGGGTGATGACGATGAACAACGAGAGTGAAGAGCTTAATCGTCACCGTATCTGCACGTTCGGCCTCGACGAGTTCTTCGACGCGTTCCTTTCCTCGTGCTGGCTTGGCTTGCGCAAGCCGGCGCGCCGGTTCTACGACCGCGCGCTCGGAGTCTCGGAAGCGCGCCCCGCCGAATCCGTTTTCGTCGACGACAGAATGCAGAACCTTGCTCCGGCGCAGGCGCTGGGCATGCACACCATCCACTATCAATCCGCCAGGCAGCTCGCCGGAGAGCTTCGCGCGCTCGGAGTGGAATTCAACCTCAAGGACAATCCCGCATGAAACTCGGAATGATCGGACTCGGAAAGATGGGCGGGAACATGACTGAGCGACTCATGGGCGGCGGACACCAGGTGGCCGTGTTCGACCGGAGCCCGGAGACGGTTCAACGATATGTCGCGCTCGGAGCACAAGGCGCCGGGGATGCGGCCGCACTCGTTGCAAAGCTGGAAAGTCCTCGCATCGCCTGGATAATGGTTCCAGCAGGGAAGCCGGTCGACGACACGATCGCGGCGCTGCTGCCGGGATTGTCGAAGGGCGACGTAATCATCGATGGCGGCAACTCGAACTTTCACGATACGATGCGCCGCGCAGCGCAGCTGCGGGAAGAAGGCATCGAGTTCGTCGACTCCGGCACGAGCGGCGGAATCTGGGGGCTCAAGAACGGCTACTGCCTCATGATCGGCGCGTCGGACGCCGCGTTCCAGCTCTGCGAGCCCATCTTCAAGACACTCGCGCCGCCCGGCGGGTACGCGCACGTCGGCCCGAGCGGAGCGGGCCATTATGTGAAGATGATTCATAACGGCGTCGAGTACGGCATGCTGCAGGCGTATGCGGAGGGATACGAGATTCTGCACGCATCGAAGGATTTCGATATCGACCTGCATCGCGTTGCGACAGTATGGAATCGCGGCAGCGTCGTGCGATCGTGGATCAACGAGCTCGCCGAGCGGGCATTCGAAAAAGATTCCGATCTCGACGCATTGAAGGGATTCGTCGCCGACTCGGGCGAAGGCCGGTGGACCGTCCAGGAGGCTATCGATCTCGACGTGCCCGCGCCCGTCATCACGCTTTCACTTCTCATGCGCCTCAGGTCGCGGCAGGACGACTCCTTCTCGGCAAAGGTGATTGCCGCCCTGCGCAACGAGTTCGGGGGGCACGCGGTGCAGAAGGCATGACCGCACCACGTGTAGTCCCGTCGCCGATGAAGCCGCTCGGATCTCACATCAGCGGTGAGCAGGTCGAGCGCTGCACGCTCGTCATCCTCGGCGCCGGCGGCGATCTCATGAAGCGGAAGCTCCTTCCGGCGCTGTACTACCTCGCCGCCGAGAAGCTGCTGCCGGCCGAATTCAACCTCGTGGCGGTCGGGCGCGACCCAATGGAAGAGAGTGCCTACGTCGAGACGATGCGCGCGGCGCTCGATACGTCCGACGAGATCAAATCCGTCGATGCGGATACCTGGCAGTGGTTCGCTTCGCGAATCCGCTATGCGCGCGGAGATCTCTCGAGCACGGAAGCGTACGAATCGATCCAACGCTGCCTCAAGGACATCGAGGGTCCGCTTCCTGACGAAAGACGGAACCGGATCTTCTACCTCGCCATCCCGCCGAGTGTGTTCGAGACGACGATCGAGCACCTGTCGCGCAGCGGTCTCACGCCGAAAACGACTGAGGCTTCCGCACGGCCTTTCGCACGCGTCGTGATCGAGAAGCCGTTCGGCCGGAGCCTCGAAACGGCGAAGGCGCTCAACTGCGTCGTGCTCAACAACCTCGCCGAGCATCAGGTCTACCGCATCGACCACTATCTCGGAAAGGAAAGCGTTCAGAACATCCTCGTGTTCCGTTTTGCGAACCCGCTGTTCGAGCCGTTATGGAGCAGGCAGTACATACGGCAGGTTCAGATAACCGTTGCGGAGACTGTCGGTGTGGAATCGCGAGGAAAGTACTACGAAGAGGCGGGTGTCATTCGTGACATGTTCCAGAATCATCTGCTTCAGCTCCTGACACTGGCGGCGATGGAGCCTCCGATTGCGTTCAAGGCGGACGACGTGCGCGATGAGAAGGTGAAGGTGCTTCGCTCGCTCAAGCCCCTCCTCGGAGACGGCGACCCGCCGGTTGTCATCGGTCAGTATTCCGCCGCGAAGCTCGATGGCAGGCTCACCGTCGGCTATCGGGAGGAAGAGAACGTCGCGCGCGAATCTGTCACGCCGACGTTTGCAGCCGTGAGATTCGACATCGATAACTGGCGGTGGAGACACGTCCCGTTTTATCTCCGCTCGGGCAAGCGAATGCCGAGGCGAGCTTCGGAAATCGTGATTCAGTTCCGGCCGCCGCCGGTGCTCATGTTCAACCAGACCGAGCTCGAGCAGAAGTGGCCGAGCGTTCTC
>DASWQD010000380.1:0-1786 GCA_036398255.1 Gemmatimonadaceae bacterium
CGGGTGCCGTCGATTTCGTGAACTATGTGACCACCAACGACGTCGCTGCCCTGAGCGTCGGCCAGGCGCATTACTCGACGATCCTCAACGACCGCGGCACCATCGAAGACGATTGTCTCGTCTATCGCGAAGCAGACCAGCTAATGATGGTGGTGAACGCGTCGAATGCGGCGAAGGATTTCGCGCACATCTCGCGGCATATCGACAAATTCGATGCGACACTCGAGGATGTGAGTGACGAGACCGCGCTGCTCGCTCTTCAGGGACCGAAAGCGGCGGAAATTCTTCAGCGTGTCACCGATGCCGATCTTTCGGCCGTGAAGTACTACCATTTTACGCGAGGCACGGTTGCCGGTATCGAAGGGATTCTGATCTCGCGTACCGGCTATACGGGCGAAGACGGATTCGAGCTCTACTTTCCGAACGAAAATGCTGCGGCGGTCTGGAACGCGATACTCGCCGGCGGCGAAGTAACTCCGGCTGGACTTGGCGCCCGCGATTCGCTGCGCCTCGAGATGGGAATGGCGCTCTACGGCAACGACATCGACGACACGACTACACCGCTCGAAGCAAACCTTCAGTGGCTCGTGAAGCTGAAGAAGGGTGACTTTGTGGGACGTGACGCGCTCGTGAAGCAGAAGGAGGCCGGAGTTGCGCGAAAGCTCGTCGGGTTCACGACCACAGAGCGCTCGTTTCCGCGCCACGGCTATCCCGTGTACGTGAATGGCGAGCGGAGCGGGGACGTGCTCAGCGGAACGATGAGCCCGTCGCTCAACATTCCTATCGGGACGGCATATTTGCCCACCGCGAATGCGTCGCCGGGCTCGGAATTCGAGATCGAGATCAGGGGAAAGAGAATTCGAGCGGTTGTCGAAAAGACTCCGTTCTACAAGGAAGGCACGCACCTCTAGATGCGGGTCGCAATACTGACGGTCTCGGATTCCGTCGTGAAGGGAACGAGGCAAGACGTGTCGGGCCGGGCCATCGCCGACTGGTGCGCGTGTCGCGGAGATTCGATCGTCGCCAGAGAGGCGCTGCTCGACGAGGCGTCACAGATTGTGCCGCTTCTCGCTGTCTGGTGTGACTCCGGCGACGTCGACCTGGTCTTCACGACGGGGGGAACCGGACTTTCGCCGCGCGATGTCACACCCGAAGCGACGCGCGCCGTTGTCGAGAGGGATGCGAGCGGGATCGCCGAGTATGTGCGTGCGAAGTCGTTCGATCGTTTTCCGCGGGCGGCGCTGTCGCGCGGAATTGCCGGAGTTCGGGGTGCGACGCTGATCGTGAATCTTCCGGGCTCGCCCGGCGGGGTGAAAGACGCGCTCGAGGCGCTCGATCCGATTGTGAACCATGCCGTCGAAGTGCTCAAGGGCGAGACCGCTCATCCGGAGCCGGCGAAGTGAAGGCACTCATCACGCTCACCGACATCGAGTGCGCGGTTCCACTCAACGCATCGCTGGAGCAGGCGGGCATCGAGACCGTCATGGTTTCTCCTCTCGATGACATGCGTCGCGAGATCAAGCGATCGAAGCCCGACGTGATAGTGCTCACGGGAGCGATTGCCGATCCCCACAACGTTCAGCTCGCGCGCGAGCAGCTGTGGGAAGGCGTATCGGTTATCGGGCTCGCCGATGTAGACGACGCCGAGCTGCGCGAGCGCCTGCGGTCATTCGGCTTTGCCGATGTGTACGCCAAGCCGGTGTCGACGCAGGATCTCGTGGATATCGTGAAGCGCGGGCTCGATCGGCAGCGGCTGACGACGCTCACCGGACTGATCGGGCAGTCG
>DASWQD010000381.1:0-3481 GCA_036398255.1 Gemmatimonadaceae bacterium
GAGGGGCTGCTTCGCACGGGCGAGGCCGATGGTCACCTTGCCGCCGAGCGAGGGATCATCCTCACCGTCTCGGTTGCCGACTGCGTCCCGATTTTCATCGCCCACCCGAGTGGAATCGTCGGACTTCTGCATTCGGGGTGGCGGGGAACAGTCGGCCGGATTGTGGATTCGGGAATCAAGGCCTTTGCACGGCTTGGTATTTCGCCCGACGAGCTCAAGATGCACCTCGGTCCGTCGATATGCGGACGCTGCTACGAGGTGAGCGCGGAGGTGCGCGAGCAGCTGACCGGCCAGCCGGCGACGCGGTCGGGCAACGTCGACCTTCGCTCACTGATCGCCGAACACGCGCGGGAGCTTGGAGTCTCGGATGTGAGCGTCAGCTCCGATTGCACGCGCTGCGACAACGCTCGCTTCTTCTCCCACCGGGCAGGGGACTCCGGGCGCCAGATTGCCGTCATCGTCGGCGGAATTCTCTAGATCCGTCATCTTCAGAGCAAAACCAAAGCTCGGGCTTAACACGGAGGCACGGGGGACGCGGAGGCTTCACGGAGCTTTTCTTTTTTTTGGTCTTCCGGCTTTAGAGTGGGCTCGTCGAACAAGCCAACCCCGGGACTTTACCGCCGAGTGCGCCGAGATGCGCCGAGCCCGCCGAAACGGCGGTTGTTGGTTCTTTCCCTGAGTCGGGATTCACGACAATCTGTTAGCGGCTCGATCGAATACAAGAAAACCAATTGGGTTTCCGCCTTCTCAGCGACCTCGGCGCGCCTCGGCGTGCTCGGCGGTAAATCCCGGTGTTCCGCTCACGTTGTGAACTCTTGACCCACGCCGAACACGGAAGACCCTTTTTCTGTTAACAACGGAGCGAGCGGTCTTCCGCCGTTAACCCCAAAAAAACTCCGTGAAGCCTCCGCTTTCCCCGTGCCTCCGTGTTAAGCCCGAGCTTTGGTTTGCTCTGAGAGACAAAGCCAGTCGTAGGGCATTTGTCTTGACTCTATAGTTTGCGGAGCTAGATTCTACTGAGTCGCGCGACGATCGCCGCGGACGAAAATGTGGGGATGCCCCCCACATTTTTTTGTTTCGTGAAGGTGGCTCGAAAGAAGATGAGCGAAGCGCTACAAGATATTGTCGTAAAAGAACTTGAACCGTTTGGGCTGGAGCTTTTCGAGCTCCATTCGAGAGGCACCCGAAGCCGGCCGGTGCTCGATGTCAGAATCGAGAGACAGGACGGCGAGAAGGTGACTGTCGACGATTGTGCGCGCGCGTCGCGGGCGATCGAGGCCCGGCTCGACGAGGGAGGCACGGTCGGACCACGGTATGTGCTCGAAGTTTCATCACCGGGGGTCGAGCGGCCAATCAGAAATGCGAGGGACTGGGCGAAGTTTGCTGGGCGAGACGCCGTCGTGTCGGCAGACGCGGCTGGTGATCAGGCTGAGCTGAGCTCTCGCGAAGTGCGTATTACCGGACTCGAGGGTGAGGCCGGTGCGGAGATAGTGGTTCTCGAGGATGCGGCGGGTCACACCCATCGCGTTCCGCTCGCCGCGGTCAGGAAGGCGCGGCTTGCATTCAACTGGAAAAGGTAAGGAGCAGGAATGGCCGGTCAACTTGAGATCCTGACAGCGATCAGGGAGCTAACAAATACGAAGCAGCTCGACAAATCCGAGCTGCATGGGCTCCTGTTCGATGGCATCACCGCGGCGCTCGCGAAGAAGCACGGTCCGACGGTTCAGGCTGAGGTCTCCATCGACGAGGACAAGGGCACGATCCGCATCGTGCGCCTTCGCACCGTCGTGGCCGAGGTCACCGACGCCGCGCGTGAAGTGTCGCTCGAGGAAGCCCGGTACGAGGATCCGGAGTTCCAGGTCGGCGACGTGCTGGAAGAGCCTGTCGATTTCGCCGAGTTCGGACGCATGGCTGTGCTTGCTGCAAAGCAGCGCATCATCCAGCGCGTCCGGGAGGGCGAGCGCACAAAGATCCGCGACGAGTTCTCCAGTCGTGTCGGCGACCTTCTCTCCGGCGAAGTCCAGCAGATCGAGCGCGGCAAGCTCGTCATCATGCTGAACAAGTTCCGCGAGGCAGAGGCCGTCATTCCGTACCGCGAGCAGAATCACCGCGAGCATTTCCATCAGGGAGATCCGCTGCGCGCCGTGCTCAAGCGCGTCGAGGAAACCCCGAAGGGCCCGCGCCTCATGCTGAGCCGTGCCGACCCGATGTTCGTGAAAGCCCTCTTCAAGCTCGAGGTTCCCGAAATTCAGCAGGGGATCGTCGAGATTCGCGCCGCTGCGAGAGAAGTCGGAAACCGGACGAAGATTGCCGTTTTTTCGCGCGACGATTCCGTGGATCCCGTTGGAGCGTGCGTCGGACTCAAGGGCTCGCGCGTCCAGGCGGTCGTGAACGAGCTTCAGGGCGAGCGCATCGACATCGTTCCGTGGTCACAGGATCCCGAGCGGTTCGCGAAGCTGGCGCTCGCTCCCGCCCGCGTCGCGCGCGTGTTCAGTGATGCCGCGACAAAGACAATCCAGGCTGTCGTCGACGAGGACCAGCTGTCGCTGGCAATCGGCCGCAACGGCCAGAACGTGCGTCTTGCGTCGGAGCTCACGGAGTGGAAGATCGAGCTGTACTCGAGCCGCGAATGGATGGAGCGCGGATCTGAGCAGCAGATCTTTGCGCCACTGCCGGGCGAGGGTGTGGAGAATGTGAATCCCCGGCTGTCCGAGATCGAAGGCCTCGAGCCGGCGACTGTCGCCGTTCTCGAGGAAGCCGGATATCGCACGCTCGATGACATCATCGACCTCGAGCGCGAGGATTTTCTCCGCCTTGCGGGAATTGCGCCGGAAGAGGCGGACAGGTTGATGACGATCATCGACGAGCTGACGACCGAGGAGGGCTCATCCGAGGAGACGTCGGACGCCGACGCGGCTGAAGTGCCCGAGGCTCCGCAGGCAGAGGGCGACGAGCCCGGTGAAAGCGGAACGATCGGCGACGATGGCGGAGCAGGTGACGCGACGAATGCTACGGACGGCGCCGGAACTTCCGATGCCGCCGCTGCTCCGGCGAGCGAGAGAGGAAAGCGAAAGGGCGCATGATCGACGCGGCCGCGAAGCGAAAAGTCCTCGGCTTGATCGGTCTCGGACTTCGCGGGCGGCTCGCTGTGGTCGGCGTTCAGATGGTGCGGGAGGCAGCTAAGCGGGGACGTCTCGAACTCGCGCTTGTGGCGAGCGACGCGGCGCAGAATAGTTTGGATAAGATCTCACCGCTGCTTGGCGCACGAGGTGTCCCGGTCATCGGGGCTTTCTCGGCGTCTGAGCTCGGCGATGTTGCAGGACGTGAAAGTGTTGCAGTAATCGGCGTGACCGATGTCGGTCTCGCGAAAGGAATTAAGGAGGTAGTGCTTGAGTAAGCTTCTCGTGAACGACATGGCGGGCGAATTCGGAATCTCCGTCGATGAGGTGATCAACCTCCTTCGACAGATGGATGTTCCGGT
>DASWQD010000382.1:0-7272 GCA_036398255.1 Gemmatimonadaceae bacterium
TTCGCTTGGCAGGGTGCTGCACCTCTGAGTCGTCGATGATGGAGCACCCGGCTGGGCGGGAGCTGTGGATCGTACGACTCGGCCGGATGGGTTACGAGGAGGCGCTCGAGTACCAGCGCGAAGTTGCACGACAGCGGATCACGGGTGCGGTCCCGCACGATGTGCTGCTTCTCGTAGAACATCCTCCGGTCGTGACGCTTGGTCGGTCCTCGAAGCAGAAGAATCTCGTGTCGAGTCCCGAGTTCCTCGCGTCACGAGGAGTGGAGCTGTTCGAGGTGGAGCGCGGAGGCGACGTGACATTTCACGGACCGGGACAGCTCGTCGGTTATCCCATCTTCGACCTCAAGCGCCACAAGCAGGATCTCCACTGGTACCTGCGGTCCGTAGAGGAGGCGCTCATCAGGACACTCGGTGAATATGGGATTCCCGGAGAGCGCAGCACCGGGTACACCGGTGTCTGGACTCAGGGCCGGAAGATCGCGTCGATCGGCGTTCATGCGCGCGACTGGGTCACGTGGCATGGCTTCGCGTTGAACGTGACGACGGATCTCTCGTATTTCGACCTCATCGTTCCGTGCGGAATTGTGGGCGTAGAGATGACATCCATCGCGAAGGAGACGGAATCGTCGCATGACCTCGAGGCTGTGACGGATGTCGTGGCTTCGAAATTCGCGGATGTCTTCGATGTCTCAACCGTTGAAAAATCACGGGATATCGTGGCAATGCCAGCTGGAGTAGAGCAATAACTGCGTAACGGCATTGCAGGGAGAAGAGAAGAAAAGCGGGAGACGTGGAAGAACCGCATTTTGTTTTTTTTAAAAGGTCCGGGTAGTTCTCCCTCGTCTCCCGCCTTTCTTCCTCTTCTCCCTGCAATGCCGTTACGCAGTTCCAAAAGAGATTCGGGAAGTTTTCGGGGCCCGAGCATATATTAGGATCGATGAGTGAGCCCGCCGCCCCGCGCGTATATCCCGCAAGAGAGCGGGTCGTAGAGATCGAGACAGCGCGGGATTTCGCGGCTGAGTTGAACCCCCAGCAGGCGGCGGCAGCCACCCACGGAGACGGACCGCTGCTCATCATCGCCGGCGCCGGCACCGGGAAGACGCGGACTCTCGTTTATCGCGTCGCCCACCTGATCGAAAAGGGTGTCAGACCCGAGCGAATTCTGCTCCTGACGTTCACGAGACGAGCCGCCCAGGAGATGCTGACACGGGCCGAGCGGCTCGTGGGGGCGACGAGCCGCAAGGTTCATGGCGGCACCTTCCACGCGACGGCGCATCGCCTGCTGCGGCGATACGGGCCGGCAGCGGGCCTCGCGAAAGACTTCACGATCATGGACCAGAGCGACGCCGCAGACCTGATGCAGCTCTCGCGGTCGCAGCTCGGCTATGCGCAGAAGTCGAAGCGGTTTCCGAAGAAGGAAACTCTCCAGTACGTCTACTCGCGGCACATCAACACCGGATTCACCGTCGACGACATCGTGCGCGACGAGTACCCGCAGTTCATCGAGTATCTCGAGGACTTCGGGAAGATCTTCGCCGACTACACATCGAGGAAGCAGGAGCGCAACCTCGTCGACTACGATGACCTGCTGCTGTTCTGGGCGCTGATGCTCGAGGCATCGCCCGAGCTCGCATCGAAGATCGCCGGCATGTACGACCACGTGCTCGTCGACGAATACCAGGACACGAATGTGCTGCAGGCACGCATACTCCGCGGAATGTGCCGGACGCACGCGAACATCACGGTCGTGGGTGACGATGCGCAGAGCATCTACTCGTTTCGCGGCGCGAACTTCCGGAACATTCTCGGATTCCCGAAGCAGTTCGAAGGGGCACGCATCGTCACACTCGAGCAGAACTACCGGTCGACTCCGGAGATCCTGTCGGCGACCAACACGATGATCTCCCGAGCAACGGAGCGGTTCACCAAGAATCTCTGGACCGAGCGGACCGGAGGCGAGAAGCCCTGGCTCGTGTCCGCCCAGGACGAGCAGCAGCAGACGCAATTCGTGGTGGACCGGATACTGGAGCTGCACGAGGAAGGAATTCCTCTTCGCGAGATCGCTGTTCTCTTTCGCGCCGGCTACATGTCCGCCGATCTCGAGATCGAGCTCACGAACAGGAAGATTCCGTTCGAGAAATGGGGTGGGCTCAAGTTTCTCGAAGCCGCGCACGTGAAGGATGTACTTGCTTTCCTGCGGATTCTGGAAAACCCGCGTGACGAAGTCAGCTGGTACAGGATACTCCTGCTTCTTCCGGGAATTGGAGATGCGACTGCGCGATCCGCGATCGAGTCGATGGCGAGCGCAGCATGGGAGTCCGCGGCATTCGGACGGTATTCGCCGCCTCCGCGCGCGCGGGGTGCGCATCAGGCACTCGTCGGACTGCTGGATGATCTTCGCTCGGGAGCTTCGGCAGACGAAGCGAAGGTTGCAGCCGACATCGCCCGCGTGAGAATGCTCTACGACAGCATCCTCCGCGAGAAATACGACCGCGCCGAGCCGCGGATCGCCGACCTCGACCAGCTTCAGGTGATCGCCGCCGGTTACCCGGATCGCGCTACTTTCCTGTCGGCACTGGCACTCGAGCCACCTCAGGCGACCCAGGACCTTCCCGGGGCATCGTCGAAGGAAGACGAGGATTGCCTCGTCCTGAGCACGGCTCACTCCGCCAAGGGCAAGGAATGGGAAGCGGTATTCGTGATCTGGGCAGTCGACGGATGGTTCCCTTCGGCCCGGTGTCTCAACAGCGACGAAGAAACCGATGAGGAACGGCGGCTGATGTACGTAGCGATGACGAGGGCGAAGAACTACCTGAGCGTGACGTATCCGCTCAATGCATACTCGACGCGGCGCGGAGCGGAGTACACGCTCGACCAGCTGTCGCGATTCATCGATCGCGGCGTGCGCGAGAAGATGGAGCGACTCGCTGTCGGAGCTCAGGAAGCAAAGAAGTCAGTGGAGATGCCGCAGTCTCCCCTGCTCGATCTTCGCGCGCTGCTGCGAGGAAGATTCACCTAATAAAAAAACTGCGGGGGCGCCTTTCGGCGCCCCCGCTGTTTTTCAACTCCCTAACTGGTATTACGCCTGCGTCGTGATGCAGGCCGCCGGATTGTAATCCGGATTGTTGTTTTCCGTAAACGGCAGCGGGTAATTCACGTCGTTGCCATAGTTCGCGCCGCGGAAATGCGGGCCCGTCGGGAAAACCGATGTCGACGGCAGACCGTAGTTGCGAACCAGCCTGCGGAGATCGCCGAGCCGATGACCTGTGTTGAAGAGCCACAAGGCTCTCTCCTGGAAGAGCAGGTTTCGCCGGGCAGTGAACGCATCCGCTGCCGAGAGTCCTGCGCCAGGATCGGCGAGAGCCGGAAGCGAGACTGTGCCGCCGCTTCCGGGCGCGGGGAAGGTCTGCTTCTGGTCCGGATACAGCACTGCGAGAAGCGTAACAACTTGACTCCGCAGCGAATTCAAACGGGCCATCATTGTCGCGGCGTCGCCTGCCTGGAGGGCGGCTTCAGCCTCGATCAGACGGGCCTCGACGCCCGACGCAAGCGGCACGTCGGAGTCGTTCGTCGGATAATTGTTGTTCAGCCAGCATCTCACGCTGGACGTAAAGCACCCGTTGTTGGTGCTCAACCGTCCGCTCCAGGGAACCCTGGGATCCTGAAGTGCGCGGAATGGCAGTCCCTCCGCACTGGGAGCTGTAAGAGGAGGGGTGGGAAGGTCGGGTCTGAGCGCCGCTGTGCCGCTCAATCCGCCCTCGAGATTCGATATGCCGTACCTCCCGTTCCCCATCAGCTGGAACATCGGATTGTTTTCCGCTGATGCGTTGACCGAGTGCTCGAGCCTGAAAACGTACAGCGTCGGCACGCTGGCCACAGCCGCGGCCGCGGCCGCGTACGAACCCCGGTTGAGCAGCGCGCGTCCCTTGCCCATCTTCGCGAGATTGTTGCCCGCATTCAATGCCAGCGCCTGATCGAACCGCGTAACGGCGGTATCGCTCATCTGGTTTGTCGTGAGGGCGGTTCCGAAGTCGATGTTCAGCGGATCGATGGCGCCGCTGTCAGGCACCACGCTGAACGGAACGTTGCCGCACCATCCCTCGCTGAGCGTGACGTAAACGTAGCCTTCGATCGTTCTGAGCTGAGCCTGTGCCGCTATGTCGGCAGCCTGTGTCTGAGGCGTTGTAAACTGGCTGACGACGGCGAACGCGCGGCGCGCGTTGAGGCGCGACTGCTGAAGTCTGGAGAACGCGGCGTCCGTTATGTTGCCGAGAACAGGGGGCTGAACGATACGCTTGTCCGCCGCAAGACGCGTGAGGAACGTATCGCCGTAATACGTTTCGTCGGACATCGCGGCAGTTGCGGAGAGGAAGGCGTCATCGAGACCGAACCCGCTGTATCCTCCGACGAACTGCCTGAAGGCTCCGGCCACCAGCGCCGGAACGGCGCCGATGTTGTTCAGATCTTCAGGCCGGCGTGCAGCCGGGTCCTCGACCTCAACGATCTTGTCGGTGTCGCAGGCAGCCATAGGCAGCGCCATCGCCAGCGCGACAAGGAGCCGGGGAAAGGGTCTGAGACCCTTTCCCGCTCGAGTGATTTTGTTTGTCATGTATTGTCGCATTAGAGTTTGAAATCGAGTCTGAGAGTCCAGAGGCGGACCGGCGGCTGCGTGTTGAACTCACCCTGGGTGAAGTTCGAACCGCCCGCTTCGTTGATCTCCGGGTCGAGACCGGTGTAATTGGTCCACGTTTTCAGATTGCGGCCAGAAAGTGTAAGCGCCGCACCCTTCAACACTGAAACGCGGTCGCCGATCGACTCCGGAACACCGGCGCGGATCGAGAACTCGCGCCATTTGGTGAACGTCGCGTCCTCGATGTATCCGAACGGCGTGGCGGACTTGTAGCGTGCTCCAATGAATGCCGCCTGCGACTCGAGTGAAGCTTCCGGGTTCGCGATGGCCGAGCACTGATTGTAGTATGGGTTTGCATCCTGCGTCACGCAGCGGAAGAGCTCAGTATAGTTGAGCTGCTTGTGACCCGCGCGCCGCTCGAACAACGCCGAGATGGTGAAGTTCTGGAAGAGCGTGAGATCTCCGCCCAGCGTCTGCGTGTTGGTCGGCAGGGACGGTCCGATGTACGCAATGTTAAGCGTATCCATCAGTCCGGTCGTGGCATTCCTTACGACGAGACGACGCGCCGAATCAACCGTGACTTCAGCAATCGTGAGGAGGCCGTTGCCATCGGCATCATTCCACTTGAGCGGCATGGCGAAGAATCCACCGGTCGGGAAGTCCTGCCGGTGGGCCTGCGAGCCCCGGTTGAACGAAATCGGAGCAATTCCCTTTCCGAGATCCTGAATTCTGTTCTGGAGCGTGGTATTGGTGAAACGGGCGTCGAAGCTCACGTTGCGCGAGCTGAAGACGTTCGCATTCAGGCCAAGCTCGGTTCCCCAGTTCTTGATGCTTCCGAGATTCTGGAAGACGGAGCCGGTGAGACCGGCGGAAGGAGCGAGGTCGCGAGAGATGAGCGCATCCTTTGATTTGCGCTGGAACGCGGTGAACTCCGCGTTGACGCGATCCCCGAAGAACCCGAGATCGAAGCCTCCCTCGATTTCCGTGGTGCGCTCGACCTTGAGGTTCGGATTGCCGGTGCTCGTTAGAATGAGCGCCGGGACTTCCAGGCCGCCGGACTGGACGACTCGGGAGCCGAAGAACGTGTCTCCCTGGCCGAAGCCGGGGCGCTGTCCCGCCTGTCCCCAGCCTGCACGAAGACGAAGCTGGCTGACGAAGGAGCCCTGCGGGAAGAACCCTTCGCGCGAGACCACCCACGACCCGTTGACTGCCGGATAGTAAGCCAGACCCGACTGCTCGCGAACTAGGCCGGAATTGTTGTCGGCGCGGAGGCTGCCGCTGAGGAAGAGCTTGTCGGCGAAGGAAAGCTCCTGTCGCGCGAAGAAGCCGATCGTCTTGAGATCCGTGTGAGTCTCGGATACCGCGAACTGGCTCGTCGTGGCCGAGCACGAGCTGGTTCCCGAAGGAATTCCAACGCCGTAGCACTCGAGATTCTCGAACAGGGAGCGCTGGAAGCTCGCACCAACTGTGGAAGTGCTGACGATCGAGGAGGTCGGCGAGAACGTGCCTGCCGCCGAGGTGTTGGCGGTCCAGATGTAATTGCTGGCGCGGAACGCGTCACGGAAGCCAAGGATGTAAGACTGAGCGAGAGGAAGCTCGTTCGGGTTGATCGTCTGACGATCGAAGCGACCGAAATAGTCGAGTCCCGCGTTTCCGTTCACTCGCAGCCAGGTCAGCGGCGTGTAATTACCGTTGGCCCCGACGACGAACCGATCGACGTCCTGGCTTGCCCGCACCTTGCGCTGGTCAGCCGTGTTGTACCCGAAATAGGAACCCAGGCGCGCTCCAGCCGTGGAGACGGTGTCTGACTCCATCCCCGGGACATACTGGGCCGTGCCCAGCAGTCCGTTGATGAGCGGACTGAAGATGCTGTTGTCATTCGAGATTCTCTTCGTATCCGAACGAATGTAGGCAGCCGTCACCGCCGCGTTGGCGCGCTCGCCAACCTTGGCGTTGATGTTGGTGCGAAGGCTGATACGATTCAGGTCATTCGGACGAAGCACTCCGTATTCGCGCTGCTGGTCGCCCGAGATGAAGTACGTGAGAGCCTCGGACCCGCCTGACACATTGAGGCCCACCTTGCTGCTCGTACCCGTCTGAAACGGTGTCGTGCGCGAATCGCGGAACTGATCGAAAGAAAGAAAGACGTCCTGTTTGCAGGCCCCGGTGGCGCCAACTGGCAGAGCGGCCCGGTAATTCGGGCAATGCTCGAAGGGGCGCCCCGCGCCGAAGCTCGAGAGAGTATTGAGTGAACCGTCCTCATCGTTCGCGTAGTAGTCGGTCCGGCCCGGAATGATCTGCGTCAGCGCGATATAGTTGAGCGGATAATCATTCTCGTCCTTCATCTGCCCGCCTTCCACATAAGCGCGCCACTGCGGACGGCCTGCGCGGCCCCGCTTCGTGCTGATGAGAATGACGCCGTTGCTCGCCGCCGATCCGTAGATCGCCGAGGCCGCAGGACCCTTGAGAACTTCGATGTTCTCGATCTCCTCAGGGTTGATGTCGTTCAGGCGCGAATAATCCTGGCCGCCAAGCGTGATACCACCCTTGCTGTTCGACGCTGCGATGCCGTCGATGTAGATGAGCGGCTCGTTCGAGAGCGAGATGCTGTTGGCGCCGCGAATGCGGATGCGCTGACCGCC
>DASWQD010000383.1:0-1645 GCA_036398255.1 Gemmatimonadaceae bacterium
ATGCAGCAGCGAGAGCAGCTGCCCCTCGGGAGCCACCCGAAGCGCGAGGCCCCTCGCCGCGAGACGAAACGCCGCAAGAATGTCTGTGTCGCGCGGACCATACACCGCCGGCGGACGAACCGTCAGAAACTCGAGTCCCGACTCCTCGACAATACGCTCGGCGGTGAGCTTCGATCTCCCGTAAGCGCTCACAGGTGACGGGTCGTCCGTCTCGTTGATTGGTCGCTTCGCAGTCGACGGGCCTCCCGCGGCGAGGCTCGAACAGAAGACGAGAAGCGATTTCGGCGCGGCCTTCTGCATTGCCGTGACGACATTGCGCGTGCCTTCGACGTTGACATTGACATACGCGGAGTCGTCCGTCGCGGAGGTAATCCCGGCGAGGTGAAAAACCACGGAGACATTTCTCACCGCTCGCTCGAGATCCTCACCCTGAACGCCGACGTCGCCATTGATCAGACTGACGTCATCGGTGGGAAGCCACCGCAGGACGCTCGTCTTTCGAACGAGGCAACGTACCCGCCACCCGCGCGCAAGAAGCGCTTCGACCAGATGGCTGCCGATGAATCCCGTAGCGCCGGTGACGAGCGCGACGCGGGAGCGATCAGACATCGGCGGCGCCGATCGCGATGTCGTACATCCGGTACGTCCGATACACTGATGCGCCCATTCTCTCGAGAGCAGTCCGCATGATCATGTTGTCCTCGAGAATCCAGGAAAACTCGGCATGTCGGATTCCGATCTGCGACGCGTTGATCATCAGCTCGAGCTCGATCAGCTCACTGACCCCGGAGCGCCTGAACTTCGGGAGAACTCCAAGGATCAGACAGCGGGCGACGTCTATCTTCCGACCGTACCACAGCGCCTTAGCCCAGCCAAACGGGAAAAGTGACCCGTTCATTTTCTTCAGCACTACGTTCAGGTCCGGCAGCGCCAGGCCGAATCCCGCCAGCTCCCCACCGATATGGGCAAATACCACAAGACGCGGCTCGACGACAGGCTTGAGCTGCCTCGCCAGGTAGTCGAGCTCCGCGTCAGTCATGGGGATGTGTCCCCAGTTGTCCTGCCAGGCTTCGTTGTATACCTGTTTCACCATCGCGACTTCGTCCCAGAAACGCCGCTTGTCGAGAATCCTGAGAGTGACGTTGTATCGCTGCCGGAGCTTGTCCGCCACCTTCAACAGACGGGGCGTCGGCGCCGCGTTGGGGAAAAAGTATGCGAGAAGGTCTTTCGCCTTGACGAGACCATAAGCCTCGAAGTGGTCGGCATACCACGGCGGATTGTACGTCATCATCACTCTGGGCGGACCATCGAACCCGTCCACCAGAAGTCCCGCTTCTTCGTTCAGCGAGAAACTGGCCGGGCCGCGCATGGTCTCGAGCCTCCGCGCCGCAAGCCACCGCGATGCGCGGTCGAGAAGCGCTGCCGACACTTCCCTTTCGTCGATGAACTCGAACAGCCCGAAGAAACCCGTTCGCTCCCCGTGAACCTGGAGATGAAGGTCATTGTGAATCGCCGCAATGCGGCCGACCACCCTTTTACCCTTCCGCGCGAGAAAGAGCTCGACGGTGGCGTGCTGGTGGAACGGGTGCTTTTCCGGGTCGATCAGCTCGTTGACATCACGCCTGAGTGGAGGACCCCAGTTGGG
>DASWQD010000384.1:0-2482 GCA_036398255.1 Gemmatimonadaceae bacterium
GGATGTCATCGACGACGAGGCGGCGCCATTCGTCGTCGGCGAGATCGCATTTGGTGAGCGCAACGACGCCGCGCGGTATTTTCAGGAGCGTGAGTATGTCGAGGTGCTCACGGGTCTGAGGCATCACGCCTTCGTCAGCGGCCACGACGAGCAGCGCCAGATCGATTCCGCTTGCGCCTGCGAGCATCGTGCGGATGAACGCTTCGTGACCCGGGACATCGACAACGCCGATTGTCTCCGAACCCGGAATCTCGAGCGGCGCGAATCCGAGATCGATGGTGATGCCGCGGCGTTTCTCTTCAGGCAGGCGGTCGGCGTCGACTCCCGTCAGCGCTTTTACGAGCGCTGTCTTTCCATGATCGATGTGCCCCGCGGTTCCGAGGATCAAGCTGCCGTCCAGGCTCCGCGTTCCCAGACCATGTACGCTTTCAGCTCGCGCTCACCCGCGACATGCTCGAGAAAGAATTCCCGCAGGAGACGCTGATGAGCTTTTGCTTCCTGCAGCGACAGCGGCGCACCGGCATTCCCGGCCACCCAGCCACGCAATGCCGCGCGGGCGTCCGGCGGAAGCGTCCTGCTTCCCGGCGCAAGGAGCGCGCATCGCGGGCAGAGCGCTCCGCCAGCCGCATGAGAAAACGCCACCGCAGCGGATGGATCGAGCTCCGCGTGACAATTCGCGCACATGTCGAGAGCGGGAGTGAAGCCGAGCGCGGCGATTATCTCCCATGCGCCGGCGAGGCCGGCGCTGACGGACATTTCAGGAGCGGCTGCGGCGAGCGCATCGAGCGCGTGCTCGACCGCGTCGAACATTCCGGGAGCGGGCTCGTCGCTCGACGAGCGCAGCGCCATCTCTGCGATCATCGACCCGGCGGTGAATCTTCCAACATCCGTGGCGAACTGCGAGCGACCCGTGGTCACTTCGAATGAGAGCAGCGACTGAAGCTCACGGCTCTCCCGGACATCGAGCTCCGCTGTTCCCTGAGCGAAGAGATCCACGGCACTGCCAAAACGCTTTCGCGAATTCCGCGCGCCTCGAGCGAGGACGGATTGAATACCGGCGTCCCGCGTCATCAACCTGATTATTCGCGACGTCTCTAGGTAATCGAACGCGTGAAGGACTATCGCTTCGGTGACCAGCGTGCTCATTCCCGCAATTTACATGGCGCCCTCGATACGCGCGCCGATCAGGTACGTGCGCCGCGGGGCAGGAAATCGCAGGACGTCCTCGTACTTGCGATCGAGAACGTTGTCGACACGGACCGTCATCGATAATGCGTACCTGCGGGATTCGCTTCGCAGCAGCGCCGCGCTTCCAGCGACATCGAGCTTCACATACGAAGGAAGAATCACCCGCTTTGCCGGGAACTCGGCGAAATCGAGGTCGGGGCGCTCGCCAACGTAGCTTGCGAGCATGGAAAGCGATCCCGTCCGCGTGCGGGCCCACGTGAGTGTCGCTGTGCCGGAATGCTCAGGACGTCTGAGGAGCGGATCGCCCGGAGCAAGATCGCCGGTGTAATCGTCCGATACTTCCGCCACCCGAGGCTTCACCCGAGTGTAGCTGGCCGATGCGGACAGCTCACTCACCGGTGTGAGAATGATTTCCGCCTCGTACCCGTTCGATTCAGCCTCCGCGAGATTCGAGTAGCTGCCGAGAAATGCGGGAGGTCCGCCGGACACATATTGGATCAAGTCCCTGAATCGCTGGTTGAAGTAGCTCCCCGACAGCTTGATCGTACCGTAGGCGATGACCTGCTCGAGGCCTACTTCCCATGACCGCGCGCGCTCGGGCTTGAGATCGGGACTTCCTGTTGTGTAAAGCGTCGGGTGAATCTGATTGAATGCCGGCGCGTTGAACGATGTGCTGATAGACGCACGGAGCCGCGACTGCAGCCCCGCAGGCACGCTCAGCCCCGCCCGATACGATGTGAACGCATCGTAGTCCGAATTGTCGTCGCGGCGAGCCGAGAGGGTCCATGAGGATCCGGCAGCGGATGTCGCTGTCAGCTCGGTATAGACCGCCTTGTTGTCCCGCTTTGCGTCGAAGCTCGAAGTCGGAGCTGTCGCTCCACCCACCGGACCCTCCGAATTTGTCGACCGCTCGGTCTCCTCGACGTATTCGCCTCCGACGTTCAGTGTGGAGGCAGCAGGAAGGTGCAGCGTGATCATTCCTTCAGCAGACCTGCGCTTGTTGCGACTGAGGAAGACGGTGTTCACCTCTTGCGGCACTGGCAACGTCGGCGCAAACGGTCGAACTATGTCTTCAGTGAGATCGGAGACTTCGTTGCTGCCAAGCATCACGCGCCCGCTCATGGAAGAGCTCAAGCGCGTCTTGGCGTCAATACCAACCGTGAGGCGGTGCTGAACGCGATAAGCGTTGGAATCGACCGGCGCACCGGAGAAATCAGTTGGATAGTGGAATTCGGCATTCGTGTAACGTCCATTTACGTGGACCTCGGTGTTCTCGCCCGGCGTGAGTCCCGCC
>DASWQD010000385.1:0-4173 GCA_036398255.1 Gemmatimonadaceae bacterium
ATCGGCGCGGCGGATGTGACGTCGCCTGCGCGCAGGCGAATCTCGATGGAGTGGAGCAGGGAATTCTTCGCCGACGAATCCACCCGGAAGGCCTCATCGAATGCGACGCGCGCGAGAGAATCAGGATGCCCGGCGAATGGGAGCAGATGAACGTAAACCTCGCCAAGCTGCATCCACGCGGCGGACATTTCCGGATCAATCGCCACGCTCCGCCGAAGCTCAGCCGCTGCCGAGTCCGCAGCGCCGGCGAGATACGCCTGATATCCGCGTGCGAAGTGAGTGTAGCGCGGTGACATCGGGCCGCGCAGTGCAGCGTCGATGAACGACGCTGCTTCCTCCGACCGGTGATTCCACGCCGCGGCCTGCGCGCCTCTGATCGCGGCGAGCCCGAATGTCGAATCGGATTGCAGCGCGTTTCGGTAATGCTGGAGCGCCTCGGTCAGGTGGACGCGCCGGAACGCGGATTCTCCCAGAAGAAAGCTTGCGACCGCCGACGGATCGCGGTCGGCCCATTCGGCGAGCAGGGCTTCGGGCTTCGTTCCCGGCGGGATGAGCACGGGAAGGATCGAGTTTACAGCGTGAAGACCCGTTCTCCACGCGTCGCTCGTGAGGCCGCTCGCTCTTCCGCGCGCAACGGTCGAATCGCCTTCGACGTCGTTCAGCTCGAGAAAGACTTCGGAGGAATCACCACGCGAAACTATTCTCCCCGCGAGGTACCATGCTGCGCGGCGGGACCTGGCGATAGCGCGCGCCTCGGCGCCCGAGAGATTTCTGATGTTCTGGCGGATTGCCGGCGTCAGCAGCGGCCAGCCGTCGATCCACCGCAGCTGTCCCGCGCCGTCGAGCGCGGTTCCAATCATCGTGCCGATGTCCTCGCCGACGTTGCGAGAGCCCTTGAAGTCGTCGGGCACCAACAGAGGATAAACGAGAACCCTGTTGCGATCGAGCTTCGGCTCTCTCGTCTTCGTGTACTGCCATGCGGCGACGCCAAGAACCGCGACTGCCGCGGCTGCGAGCGCGACGTGCCGTGTTCCAATTCTCCGCGCCGGTACGAGTTCCGTCGGCGGCGGCGCAGACGTGGGTGGGGCGGTAACAGGCTCGATGATCGTCGAGATCGGAACAGCTGCACGGATTTCAGCGAGCGCTGTTCGCGTCAACGCGGGAGGTGAAAAGCTCGGCTGATCGTCGGAGGGAGTGAAGCCGATCGCGGCGAGCCGCTCTTCAGTCGAAACATTCCGGATTGCTGCTTCCATCTCGGCGGCTGTCGCGAATCTCTCCGCCGGACGCTTTGCCATGGCCTTGCGAACCAGCGCTTCGATGGATGATCGGACCGAGCTTCTCACGGCGCGGAGGCTCGGTATCTCGTCCATCCAGTGCTTCGCCATCAGCGCGCGCGGATTCGGTGCCGTGTATGGCGGATGTCCGGCGATCATCTCATAAAGAACGCAGCCCAGGCTGTACACATCGCTGCGGCCGTCGACGATTTCTCCGGCTGCCTGTTCGGGGCTCATGTATGCAGCAGTCCCGACGGCTATCCCCGTGCGGGTGAGATCCTGTTCGGTGACGGGCTCGAGGGCGCGGGCGACTCCGAAGTCGGCGACGACGGCGTGGCCATGAGCGAGCAGAATGTTGGACGGCTTGATGTCGCGGTGGACGATCCCTTCCGCATGGGCGTGGGCAAGCGCATCGGCGACCTCGCCCGCGATCTCCAGCGCTTCGTCGATTGCCAGCGCCCCACCTTTCTTGATGCGCTCGGAGAGCGTCGGTCCGTCGACGAATGGCATGACGTAGTACGGATGACCGTTGTGCTGACCCGAATCGAATACCGGCAGGATGTTCGGGTGCTGAAGCCCGGCGGTGATGCGGATCTCGCGCGTGAACCTTTCTCCGCTCACCATGCTGGCGAAATCGGAAGTGAGGATCTTCAGCGCGACGCGGTTTCCGTGGCGAATGTCGCGCGCCAGATAAACGGTAGCCATTCCGCCGCGCCCAATCTCACGCTCTATCGAGTAGCGGTCGTCAATGACTCCTGTAAGCGTCAATTTCCAGAGGGTAAAAGAGGTTGTGGGAAAGTATTCCGGCTGAGCGTTTCTGGCGACTCTCCGGCGTCACACATTCTCCGATTCGCGCGGGCCCGCTTACAATTTCCTGACATCACTCTGTTCAAAACCGGACAGCGGCTTCCGGCCATGCGCGTTATGAATGGTACGGCGGTAGCGGGCCAAACCCTTTGCGGGTATCCCGCGTCCAAGTAGTCGATCAGCTGTCATCACAAGAGCGCGGACCGACGCCTCTTGAACCAGAGCAACGACAAATGCGCACTCCGATTCGCACACCCGCCCTGCAGGCGCTGACGCTGGTTGTCGTCGCCTCGCTCGTCACGCCCCCAGCCCGCGCGCGAGCCCAGACTCGAGGAGTGCATCCGCAGACTCCGCCGGTAGCCACTGCCGTTCGCCTCACTTCCGGGATTTCAGTTGACGGCAAGCTCGATGAGGAAGTCTGGCGCACGGCGCCCGCGATAACGGAGTTCCGCCAGTCACAGCCCGACGAAGGGAAGCCCGCGACCCAGAAAACCGAGGTGCGCTTTGCCTACGACGATCAGGCGATCTACGTCGGTGCAAAAATGTTCGACGCATTGGGTGGACGCGGAGTGGTCAGCCGGCTGTTACGGCGCGATGCGCTCACCGAGGCGGACAGCGACAACCTCCAGATAGTCTTCGACAGCTATCACGATCACAGCTCGAGATTCTTCTTTTACATAAATCCGTCGGGATCCAAGCGCGACGGAACCGGTGACAACACCTGGGATCCAGTCTGGGAAGGCGAGGCGAACATAGACTCGGCCGGCTGGACCGCCGAGCTGCGGATTCCGCTGAGCCAGCTGAACTTTTCGCGAGATGCAGATCAGACGTGGGGCGTGCAGGCGATCCGCTTCGTGCACCGCCTGAACGAGCGAACGCACTTTGCATGGTGGCCGAACAACGAAGTCGGCGGGCCGCAGCGCTACGGACACCTCGGCGGGATCAGGATCTCCGAGCGGCCGCGCGGTATCGAGCTGCTCCCGTATACGGTGGGCCGCGCACGCTTCATCAGGCCCCCCGATCCGACGAATCCGTTCACGAAGGAGAGTGACAAGGATTACCGCGTGGGCGGTGACCTCAAGGTCCGCCTCACTTCGAACCTCACGCTGAACGCGACATTCAATCCTGACTTCGGCCAGGTCGAAGTCGATCCGGCGGTAGTGAATCTCTCCGCATTCGAGACGTTCTTCTCCGAGAAGCGTCCGTTCTTCATCGAGGGGCAGAATGCATTCGGATTCGGCAGCTTCAGCTGCTTCTTCTGCAGCAACGTCAGCAACCTGCAGATGTTCTACACGCGCAGAATCGGCCGTGCTCCGCAGCTCTTCCCGGCTGGGCGGTACGTCGACCAGCCCGAGAACGCGACGATCCTTGGCGCCGGAAAGATCACGGGCCGCACGAAGAGCAATTACCTCGTCGGCATCCTCGACGCCGTCACGCGGAGGGAGAAAGCGAGCGTGATCAACATCGACCCGGCGACGGGCGAAGAGATCCGATCGAGCGCGGAGGTAGAGCCTCTCTCCAACTACTTCGTGGGCCGCGTGCGCAAGGAGCTTCAGGGTGGAGCGCATTCCGTCGGCGGGATCGTCACTTCAGTGGATCGCTTTACGAGTGACTCACTCGCCGAGGCGCGGCTTCCCAGCTCGGCACGCGGCCTGGGAGTCGACTGGTTCGCATCGTGGAAGAACCGCGCGTACTCGTTCATGGGGCAGGCCGCATTGAGCGACGTGCGAGGATCCGAGCTTGCGATGCAGCGCATACAGCGGTCGAGCGCGCGCTACTTTCAGCGGCCCGATCGCGACGACGGAAGCAACGGGCTGTTCTCGGACAGGCTCGACGACGACGCGACACGTCTGACCGGGTACGGCGGGTACGCCCGCATCGCGAAAGACGGGGGCACCTGGCTGTGGGAGAGCATGTTGAATTACCGCAGCCCCGGCTTCGAGGTGAACGACATCTCGTTCAACACCACGTCCGACTACGTCTGGATGAACGCGAACTTCGCCCGCTCGATCACGAAGCCGGGCCCCATCTACCGCAACTATTTCGCGGTGATCAGCGCCCAGCAGCAGTACAACTACGACGGAGATCTCAC
>DASWQD010000386.1:0-17693 GCA_036398255.1 Gemmatimonadaceae bacterium
CTGGATGCGAAGAAGCGCGCGCGCTCCCGACTGTGTGCGTGCGCCCGGCGCGGCAAGCGATGGGTCGAGATCGAGCGCCAGAGCAATTCCTGCGATGTCTGCGCCCGGCACTACCGAATGAACTCCGGGCAGCGTTGCAAGCGGCGCGACCGCTTCGTTGCGATCGGGCACGGCAGCAGCGCAGCCCATGACGATGGCACGAAGGCGCGGATTCAATCTGGCCGCATTCCGCACATCGGACCGCAGGTCAGCCTCGGCCGCCGCGGTAACGGTGCACGTATTGAAGACGGCCGCATCGGCGTCAGCCAGGCCAGAGGCTTCCTCGACTCCAGCCGATGCGAGCATGGACCTCACGGCTTCAGTATCGTACTGATTCGCGCGGCAGCCGTATGTCTTGAGAAAAACCTTCATCAGCTTCCGAGCGAGCCGCCTCGAATTCGTACGCGTGTCGCCTGATCCTGCTCGGACTGCGCGGTCAGGGGAAGCTGCACGTAGAATACGCTCCCCTCCCCTTCGCGGCTCTTGAGCCAGATCATGCCGCCGTGCAGGTCGACGACGAGCTTGCAGAAAGTGAGACCGAGGCCGGAGCTGCGGACTCGCGGCGTGATCGCACCACTCGCCACCTGGCCGAACTTCCTGAAAATCACCTCGTGGTATTCGGGAGGAATACCAGGACCGTTGTCGGCGACAGTGAAAAGGATGGCATCGCCGGAACGCTTCGCGCTGATTGAAAGCTCGACTGCACGCGACGAATGCGACACAGCGTTCTGGATGAGGTTGGAGAACACTCGCTTCAGGAGGGCCTTGTCCGCATGGAAGACCGGAGTATCGTCGTCGATCTTGATGGTCGCGCGTGTACCTTCCTGCTGAAACCGGTGCTGCCATTCGTAATACAGCTCGCTGAGCAATGCCGCCGGAGCAATCGGTGAGCGCGTCAGCGTGACGGCAGCTTCCTCGATTCTCGCGACCTCGAGAATGTCCTCGATCAGCGTGAGCAGATCCTCTGCCTTCCCTTCGGCATCACCGACTGCGCGCTTCTGATCGTCGGTGAGCTGGCCGAAGTCTCCGTCGCCGAGAAGCTCGAGCGTCGCAAGCACGGATGTCAGCGGGCTCTTGAGGTCGTGCACGATCATCTTCATCAGGTCATCGCGGACTTTCTCGAGCTCGCGCAGCTTTCGGTAGCTGTTCTCGAGCGCATCAGTCGCCGCTTTGAGCTTGAGAAGGCTGCGAACTCTCGCGCCCAACACCATGCGATTGTGCGGCTTGGTGAGGAAGTCGTCGCCGCCGGCTTCGATTCCGCGGACACGATCTGTCGTGTCGTTCATCGCGGTCACGAAGATCACCGGTATGCGAGCCGTGCGCGGATCGCGCTTGATGCGCCGGCACACCTCGAATCCCGTCGAGCGCGTATCCACGCCGAGGTCTCCCGCCGGCATCGACACGTCGAGAATGCAGAGATCCGGGTTGTGCTCGAAGCAGGCTGCTACCGCCGACGGGCCATCGTACGCGCCTACGGTGCGATAGCCAAGCGTCTGAAGTTGATCGAACAGGAGCTCGACGTTCGCAGGAACATCGTCAGCGACCAGCACGAGCGGACTCGACTCCTTCGTCGGCTCGGCCATGTTGATTATGGTCGGACGCGGAGCCCGAAGCTGAGAATGTAGGCGCGTTCCTTCGCGTCTACGTCAGAAGCGTCAACCGTCCTTGCAGCGCGCTCGAACGTCACGTCGAACGTCGCCCGATTCCGGAAGAATTGCGCACCGATACCTCCCGCGAACGAGAGCTCCTTCACTTCCGAGCCTGCTGCCAGATACGGCAGGGTGCGATAGCGGGTTCCGATCCGGAGAATTGTCTGCCGCGAGATCAGTCGCGGCCCGAGTGACTCGATGCCGAATCCACCTTCCCACGCATCGACTGCCGTCGCCGCCGTCGAGCCGAGGCCGTTGAGCTTCGACCACATCTCCCGCGAGACGTGTGCCGAAATGCTCGACCCCGGAATGCCTTCGTACGCCATCGAAAACCCGTAGCGGTCCGGCACCTTCGCTTCCGATACCGCGGAGTCTCCGCTTCGCGCTTCGATGTCGGCGCCTTTGCGCCCGCTCACCGCGATTCCAAAATTGCGCGACGGGCGGACGACGATTCCGGCCGATCCCGCATATCCCCTGAATCCGAGAGTCGAGGTCTGCGAGAGGCTCGCGAACTTCAGCGAATCGGGAAATGTCTGTGTGAAGAAAACGCGATTCTGGCCGGTGTATGCATGCGCACCGAGACCAATCTGGAACTTCTGACTCGGCGCCCAGCCGATCGCGAGACGCAAGTCATTGATGGCGCCGAGCAGCCTTGTCGTTTCGGTAACCGTGGAAAGGGTTCCTGCCACTTCCTGCTCTCGTGTTACGGTCGTCGATGCGGATCTGTCGAGGAACGTGGAAGCTGCAACGCCCACACTTCCGTGACGCCCGAACGGAACCGACGCCGAGAACACCGGGAAACGCGCGGTAGTCGCATTCGAAACGTTGGACCCACTCGTCACGCGACGAAACTCCGGCTCGTACTGAAGGAACATTCGCGGGTCAGCCGACAGGCCGATTGCTGCCGGATTGACCGGACTTTCGGGATCGAACTCCGCGACTCCGCCTCCGGTTGCCCTGGCGCGTGTGCTGTACTGTCCCGGAGGATAGCCGAACCCCTGCGTGCTGAGCGTTCCCTGAGCGCCGGCATCGGCAGCCGGAATCGACAATCCAAAGGTTGCGACGAGAGCGAGTACGCTGGCGCGTTTCATCATGGCAGTCCCGTCGATTTTCTGGATGAATAACTGATGCGAAGCCGCGGCCTCAGCTGTGGAGCCGCTTCGGCTGGATAGAATCGCGCCTCGAGCGGCGACGTGCCCTCCAGCGTGCTGACCAGAACCAGCGCCCGAGGTGTTTCGTCGATCTTCTGAGTTCGCCACACCGCAATGAGGCTTGCGACTTCGAGTGTCTTGAGTCCCGTGCCGCCGGGCGCCACACGCAGTGTGTCCGACTGCAGGCCAATCGAAATCTGGGCCGCCTTTGCAATGTCGGTTACCGCCGTTGCGGCGAGCGCAACCTGCGGAACTATCTGTACCGTATCATTTGCATCGATAGATGCGTTCGGCTGCTGCGTGAGCAGCAGAGTAGCACGCACGACATCGACCGAGTCGATGATGAACGCCGGGATGTTGAAGCGCATGTACACCCTGCGCGCCGGGAGCCCACCGATATTCAGCTGAGTCGCAGACCCCGTCGCGGTTCCGCGCACGAGAAGTGTGTAATCCGCGAGCGACGCCGCGAGGATCGGCTGGTTCAGGGGGGTGCGCGATGCCGGCGCGAGCGTCACCTTCGCGATCGTAGTATCAGGAGAGACACGATACGAGAGAAGCGTCGGCGTACCCGCTCCTTCCTGAGATAGAAGCCGGAGCTGCACAGACTGCGACGCCCGCGCTCTCACTCCAATTCGGAATGCGCCGCCCTTGCGCGAAAGAATCGCCGACGGTGGGAGGGCGATGTTGATCGTGTCCTTTAGTGCTGCACGATCGAACGTCGCGGATGCTACCAGGCGACTCGGGACGAAGAGCGCCGCAATCTCCGCAATTGCGCTGTCAGGCGCGCGGGAATTCACGTCGTACAGATCGAGCGAGATCGAGCTCGGGATCTTTCCCCCGATCGTGTCCACGCGCAGACGGAGAAATACGCTATCTACGGTAGTGACCTCGATGCTCGTCGTATCGGCGCCCGGCTTCCGGTACTTGTCCGGAATGGAGTCGAATCGGATGATGGCCCGCGAATCCAGCGAATCGCCCCGCGAAGCGAGGAGGATCGATGTCTCCGTTCCCTGGCCGGCGAGCGCCGAGACAGTCGAATCGAGCACGACCGCGTCGATAGTGACCGTCTCGATCTCTCCGCCCTGATCGGGGCACAGTATTGGACAGCCTGCACTGTTGTCGAGCTTCTCTGTGCAGGCTGCCGCGATTGCCGTCAGTATCATTAAGCCGGCCAGCTTGAGCCGGGCTGATGTCAATTCCACTTACTCTTTTCCGCGTAGATGGTTCAGCGCGAACGCCTCCGGAAGCAGGTCGGTGAGACTCCACACGACCTTCTTTCCGTTTCTCGAATATCCCGTGACCTTGAGGTCGGGAGCGAACTCACTCATTGTCTGGCGGCACGATCCGCAGGGAGGCGCAGGGTCTTCCGATTCGCTCGCGATGGCGATCTCCTCGAAATCCCGCATCCCTCGCGCAACCGCCGCCGAAACAGCCACTCTCTCCGCGCAGAGCGCCTCACCGTAGACGGCATTCTCCACGTTGCATCCAGTAACGATCTCGCCAGACGATGCCCGGAGCGCAGCACCGACCCTGAAACGGGAATACGGTGCGTATGCGTTCTCCATCGCGTCGAAGGCTGCTTGTCGCAGCTCCTCGTCAGGGCTCAGCACGTCCGATCCCGCACTCACGATGCGACGAGCCGGGACAGAAACGATTCACCCTTTCCGCGAAATGAGACACCAAGCCACTCGGCGACGGTTGCGCCGAGATCGGAAAAAGTTTGGCGCACGCCAAGGTCGCCGGGTGTGACACGGCGGCCGATGGCGAGAAGCGGTGCTTTCTCGCGGGCGTGATCAGTGGAGACGGTAGTTGGATCGTTGCCGTGGTCGGCGGTGATGAAAAGCAGATCGTCCTCGCGAAGCGCGGAGGTTAGTGAGGGGAGAGCGAAGTCGAACTCCCGCAGCGAGTTGTAAAACCCCGCAACATCGTTGCGGTGCCCATATAACTGGTCGAAATCTACAAGGTTGGCGAACAGCAGCCCACTGCGCGGGCCTTCCAGCCATTCGCGGATGAGGTCGATGCCCTCTGCATTCGACGCCGTGTGACGGGCAACGATCGAGCGGCGCGCGAAGAGATCATCGACTTTCCCTACCCCATGACGGTCGATTCCCGCCTGCGCTAGGGCGTCGAGCAAGGTCTCGGCGGTCGGCTGGATGGAATAGTCGCGGCGATTGGACGTGCGCTTGAACGATCCCGGCTCGCCCTCGAAAGGCCGGGCGATCACGCGCGATACGTCGTGCGGCGGAATGAGCATCTCGCGAGCCCGCTCGCAGGCAGTGTACAGCTCCTCGAGAGGAACGACAGCCTCGTGCGCCGCCACCTGGAAGACGGAATCCGCGGATGTGTAGAGAATCCAGTCTCCCGTCCGCACGTGCTCAGCGCCGTATGAATCGAGAATCGCCGTTCCGCTTGCGACGACGTTGCCGAGAACGCCCCGGCCGGTGAGTGCGGCAAACCTCTCGACCACGTCTTTCGGAAATCCCTGCGGATAGGTTGGGAACGGATTCGCCAGATGGACGCCCGCGATCTCCCAGTGCCCCGTAGTGCTGTCTTTCCCCGCCGATGCCGGCAGCATGCTTCCCCACGCGCCGAGTGCGTCGGGATCGGCGGGCATTCCGTCGAGCTCGAGAATATTTCCGAGGCCATAGCTCTCGAGTGCCGGGAGCACGAATCCTCCGACGGCGCGCGCGACGTGGCCAAGCGTATTGCTGCCCGCATCGCCGTAGGTCACCGCATCGGGTGCCTCTCCGGCGCCGACACCGTCCAGAACGAGAATTACGGCCCGCTTGCCCATTACTCTCCCCTGTAGACCCGCTGGAGCCTGCTTCGAAGTCCGGTCAGCAGCTCGTACGGCGAAATGTCTGCCGCGGCCGCCACTCCTGCGACGTCGATCTGTGCTCCTCCTTCCTGCTTTCCGATCATCGTGACGACATCCCCAACTTCGGCGCTCGCATCGGTGACGTCGAGCATGATCATGTCCATCGTCACGCGTCCAGCGACTCGAACCGCCTGGTCGCGAACGACTCCCCACCCGGAATTGCTCGCTCCGCGCGGATACCCATCGGCATAGCCAAGCGGAATGGTTGCGATGAGGCTTGGGCGGGATGCGGCCCAGGTTGCGTCATAGCTCACCGTATCACCGGCTTCGACCCGCCGGATCTCGACGATCCGAGACTTTACGAACACGACCGGCTCTGGCTCCAGTTCGGCATTGCTGCCCACGCCGTACATGAAGATTCCCGGGCGAACGGCGTGGACCGGTGACGCGTCGTGCCTCACGATTGCCGCGCTGCTGTCGGTGTGAAGCACCCGAGGCCTGATCGACAGCCTTTCCAGAGCTTCCGCAAAGCGAGCGAGCTGCACGTCCATCGACCCGTCGTCGAGGCCGGGGGAATGAAAGTGCGTGAACACCGCTTCGGGAGGGAAACGCTTCAAGGTATCGTCGAGATCAGCTGCTTCCCGCCACGGAATTCCAGCGCGCGCCATTCCCGTGTCGATCGACAGATAATATGGGCTCCCATACTTCTCCCACGCGTCGATTTCCTTTGCGTATCCCAGAGTTGGTGTAAGCCGTGCACGATGGGCAGCGTCGAGATCTTCGTGCAGAAGCGGTGTGAAGATCACTATCGGCCGCTCGATTCCCGCCTCCCGGAGCTCCACTCCCTCGTCCACGGTCGCGACGCCGTAAGCGAGTGGCGAAAGCTGCTCGAGCGCATGCGCGACCGGTTTCGCTCCGAGGCCGTACGCGTCCGCCTTGACCATCGGGATCAGTGGCACGCCGGCCCTCTTTGCAAGCGCGTCGGCGTTACGCACGAGCGCGCCCAGATCGACTTCCATCCAGGCCCGACTCAGCATTGCCCGCTCCGCCGGGGGCCGGGTAGGTTTGCAGTCACACGCCCAATTTAGCGAGCAAAGGCTGCATGGACGACAAAGCGACTCTCAACGACACCGTTGCGCTGATGCGCGACCTGCGCAAGCGATGCGACTGGGACGCGGCGCAGACGCATGAATCCCTGCGACCTTACCTGATCGAGGAAAGCCTCGAGCTCGACGACGCCCTGAGAGAGAGAGATTCGCCACTCATGCGCGAAGAGCTTGGCGATCTTCTGCTCCAGGTGCTGTTTCACTCGGTCATCGCCGAGGAGCGAGGCGAGTTCGACGTGCACGATGTCGCGAGGGGTCTGATCGCGAAGATGCAGGCGCGGCATCCCCATCTCTATGGCGATGGCGTGAAGGAGCCGTGGGAGCGAATGAAATCGAAGAAGCGGGAATCGATTGCCGACGGGCTTCCCCTTTCACTTCCTCCCCTGCACCGCGCGCACCGGCTGCAGGATCGGGCAGCCGGTGCCGGATTCGACTGGCCCGATACGTCGGGTCCTGCGATCAAGATCGAGGAGGAGCTCGCGGAAGTGCGGCAGCATCTCGACGCGCGGGGTACTGTCGATCCGCATGCGCCCCCAGTGCTCGACTCCGCGCACGACGAGCTCGAAGCGGAGCTTGGAGACCTCCTGTTCGCGTGTGTGAACCTGTGCCGCAAGGCAGGCGTGCACGCGTCGCTCGCGCTCGACAGGGCGAACGCAAAGTTCGAGCGTCGATTCCGGCTGGTTGAGGATGAGGTGAAAGCTCGCGGTGTGCCCCTCGGGTCCCTTTCGCTCGAAGAGCTCGATGCTATCTGGGATTCCGTGAAGGCCTCTGAGTAGGTCCTTCCGATCTATGGCCGAAGACGATGCATCATCCGGGGGAACGCGATCGCCTCCCGGAGATGAGCAAGGCCGCATATCCACGAGACCGTCCGCTCGAGTCCCAGGCCGAAGCCGGCGTGGACGAACGTCCCGTACTTTCGGAGGTCGAGATACCACGAGTAGGCATCGAGCGGCAGCCCTTCCTCATGAATCCGGTGAAGCAGCCTGTCGTAGTCGTCCTCGCGCTGTGAGCCGCCGATGATCTCGCCGTAGCCTTCGGGCGCCAGAAGGTCGTCACACAACACCGTTCGCGGATCTGCAGGATTCTCCTTCATATAGAAGGCCTTTGCTTCCTTCGGGTAGTTGTAGATGAAGACCGGGCGGTCGTGATCCTCGACCAGCAGCGACTCGTCTTCCGCGCCGAGGTCCTCCCCCCATTTTGTGGCGCTTCCTTTCTTCTCGAGGATCCTGATTGCGTCGGAGTAGTCGATTCGCGGGAATGGCGCGAGGACCTTCTCGAGCTTGCTGACATCTCGCTCGAGCTCGTCGAGCTCCGGGCGACGCCGCTCCAGGCATCGCTGCACGATGTAGGAGACAAAATCCTCCTGAAGCCGCATGTTGTCGTCGGAGTCGTTGAAAGCGACTTCCGGCTCCACCATCCAGAATTCCGACAGGTGCCGCCGCGTCTTCGATTTTTCGGCCCGGAAAGTGGGACCGAAACAGTAGATCTTGCCGAATGCGGCCGCGGCCGCCTCGCCGTAGAGCTGCCCCGTCTGAGCCAGATAAGCGGTGCCTTCGTCGAAATATTCCGTCGAGAACAGCCCGCTTCGCTCCCCGATCGCGGCAGTGAGGATGGGGGTATCGACGAGCGTGAAGTCGCGATCGTAGAAGAAATCGCGGATCGCCTGCTCGATTTCGTGCCTCACTCGCGCGATTGCCTTCTGCCTGCTGCTCCTGAGCCACAGGTGCCGATGGTCGAGGAGGAAGTCTATCCCGTGTTCCTTCGGCTGAATCGGATAATCGATGGGGCTCGGGCCGGTCACAGCGAGGTCACTTACGCCGAGCTCGAACCCTCCCGGAGCGCGCTTGTCGGGCCGTACCTCACCGGTCACTTCAATCGTCGTTTCCTGTGTAAGCTCTGAAAACCGTTTCCACGCCTCGTCGGGGATACTACTTTTCACCAGCACACACTGCAGGACGCCAGTTCCGTCGCGCATTACAACGAAGGCGACCTTGCCTGATGATCGCAGATGGGTGACCCAGCCCCTTACTCGGACAGTCTTTCCGGAATGGGGGCTGAGTTCGGCTATACGTACGTATGGGGGAGTCATTGAATTCTGGTTCGGCGGGGCGGGTGCGCGGCAAGCTAGGACGCACCATTAGGAGTGTCAACGGCGTATGAAACTGCGCACACGTCTCGGATTGGGGATCGTTTCGATCACCATCATTCTGCTCGTGCCGTTGATTCTCGCTCTTCGGTCGCTCGACTCCGTGCACACGCAGACCCGGCTCCTTCGCGACCGTGAGTTCGCCGCGTCGCTTCTTCTCGGCAACCTTCGCGAGATCAACGACGATGTGAAGCGCAGCGAAGATGCGGTTCTGCTCGTGAAAGATCCGGCGACCTTCACCCGCATCCGCAAGCAGATCGAGCGGCTCAGCGCGACGTCCGACTCGCTCGGCCGGTACATACCGCGCGAGACATCCGCCGATCTGAGAAACGCAGTGCTCGCATTGAGTGCAGCGACCGAGGCGGAGATGCGTGCTCTCGAGTCGGACGCCACAAACACTGCCGACGAGATCTCCGCGCAGCGAAGCCGTCCTGCGATCCTCACCATCGAGAAAGCCATCGCGCGTACAGAAGCCAGACTTCGCGATGAGACGCACGATCGCGTCGAACAAGCCGCCTCCACCACACTCGACGCACAGCGCACCGCGGCAGGCTCACTCGCCATCGCTCTACTGCTCGCCACGCTGATTGCGATCTGGCTCACACGCTCGATCAGCCGTCCCGTGTTCGAGCTCGACAAGGGAATGAAGTCTGTCGCCGACGGCGATTTTACGCAGCGCCTGCCGGCGATGGAAAAGCGGACCGATGAATTCGGACGACTCGCGAACAGCTATCACGGAATGACAGCGCAGCTCGCGGAGCTGGACAAGCTGAAGGCCGAGTTTGTCTCGGTCGCATCGCATGAGCTGAAGACTCCAATCAACGTGATCGTCGGATACCTCGAGCTGCTGCAGGAAAACATTTACGGAGAGCTCAACCCGAAGCAGCGCGAGATCTGCGCGACGCTCGGCAAGCAGGCGCAGACGCTGACTCGACTGGTCAAGCGCCTCCTCGACATCAGCCGCTTCGAGGCCGGCGGCGGCAAGCTCGAGCGGCGCCAGGTGGATCTCGACCGGTTCCTGCATTCCTTCGAGACTTCGTTCCAGGTTCTGGCGCTTCAGCGCGAGATCAATTTCCGCGTCGTTCGCGGCAGTGAAGTCCCATCGCACGTGCTGTGGGACGAGGACCGTATCAACGAAGTCCTCGGCAACCTTCTCTCGAATGCCTTCAAGTTCACGGACCGCGGCGGCACCGTAGAGCTGCTGGTCGAGGGTTCGGACAACGAAGTGTGCCTCGCGGTCCGGGATACCGGAGTGGGCATTGCCGCCGAGCAGCTGCCGCACATCTTCGAGAAGTTCTTCCAGGCAAGCAACCAGGCGTATGCCTCGGCGAAGGGTACCGGGCTCGGACTGGCTATTGCCCGGGAGATAGTCGAGGCGCACGGGGGAAACATCAGGGTCGAAAGCACCCTTGGCATCGGCACGACTTTTTCTATTACTCTTCCTGTGCGGGCCGCAATCACGCGGCGCACTCCGTTCCGCCGCACACCGGTAGTCGAGGAAGTCGCTTGATCCATCGGGCTTTGATGCACAAGACAATTCTCGCAGTTTCCCTGATCGTGATCGCGTGCAGTCGCGCGCCCGCTCCGGGGAACGCGCCCGCGCAGCCTGACGCGTTCGAGACAGCGCTGCTCGCGGCGGAGCGTCGTGTCGAAGCCGGGGATTACTCGGGGGCAGATCGCATCCTCTCGGATTTCGGAATCAAGGCCAAAGGCACGCAGGAGTCTGTCGAGGTGGCATTCTTCCGCGCGCTCTACATGGTGGATCCGAACAACCGCAATGCATCGATGGCAGAGGGCGTACGGGCGCTCGACATCTATCTCAATACGACGGCAGCGAAGAAGTATCGGAGCGAGGCACTGGTGCTGAAGCGCACCGCTCAGACGGTCCTCGCTCTCCGTTCGACCCAGGCCGCGCCGCGAGTCGTCGGCAGGGACACCGTGTTCGTAACGCGCGAAGACGAGATCGCGGCACTCAAGGATCAGCTCGCCAAGGCCAACGCGGAGCTCGAGCGGATCAAGCGCAGACTCGCCAACCCGAGCCGCTGATCAGCCGACCCTGAACAGCTTGAGCGCGCGCGAGTAGCGCTTCGAGAGCACGTCGCGAATGCCGGCGTGCTCTTTCGTTTGCAGCTCGGGATCAGCGTCGAGCATTTTCTCCGCAATCTCCTGCGCGCGGATGTTCAGCTGCTCGTCGCGGATCGGATCAGCAATGCGATAGCCCTCGTCCCCGCTCTGCTCTTCACCGAAGAGATTGCCGTAACCGCGGATTTCCATGTCGGCTCGAGCGATCTCGAAGCCGTCCTCCGTCGACGCGAAAATCCTGAGACGCTCCGCGGCGTCGCCGCCGATATTTCCGAGGAGAATGCAGTACGATGCCTCCGACCCTCGACCTACCCGTCCTCGAAGCTGATGAAGCTGCGAGAGTCCGAATCGCTCGGGATGCTCGACGAGCATGACGCTCGCGTTCGGGACGTCGATTCCAACTTCAATCACTGTCGTCGCAACAAGTACATCGATTCCGCCGTCTCGAAAGGCACGCATTGTCGCATCACGCTCGGCGGGCGGAACGCGCCCATGCAGCAGCGCGACTCGTTTCCCCGCGAACACGCCACTCGACAACGACTGGAACATCGTCGTCGCCGCCTTGAGATCTGTCTTCTCCGACTCCTCGATCACCGGATAGACGATGTACGCCTGGCGTCCGTCGTCAGTCTGGCGGCGTACGAAACTCAGCACGGTCTCGCGGTTTTTCTCTGGCCGCATCACGGTCTTCACAGGCTGGCGACCGGCAGGGCGTTCGGTGAGAGTGCTCACGTCGAGATCGCCGAAACGCGTGAGCGCCAGCGACCGTGGAATCGGGGTGGCGCTCATCAACAGTACGTCGGGCGACTCGCCCTTCGCGCTGAGCGCGGCGCGATGCTCGACTCCAAATCGGTGCTGCTCGTCGATCGCGACGAAACCCAGACGCGAGAACTGAGTCGATTCCTGAACGAGCGCGTGCGTGCCGATTACGAGCAACGGAGCGGCCGCGCTCATCTTCGCTGCTGCATCCGCACGCTCACGAGTGCTCATGCTGCCTGTCACGAGCACGGGCCTGATTCCGAGCGGCTCGAGCAGCCGGGACACAGTGCGAAAGTGCTGCTCGGCGAGCAGCTCGGTCGGCGCCATGATCGCCGCCTGGTAGCCGTTCTCCATTGCCAGCAGCGACGCGAAGAGCGCGACAATCGTCTTGCCGCTTCCGACATCCCCCTGAAGCATGCGATGCATCTTGCGATCGCTCGACATGTCATCGACGATCTCGCGGATCGCCTTCACCTGCGATGATGTCAGCGAGTACGGAAGCGCCGCACGCAGCGCTGACGTCAGCTCCTTCCGGTTCTCGAACCTGATTCCCGCGCGCTGCATGCGGGCGAGGCGGTTCGAGCGGCGCATGAGGATGTGCATGAAGAGAAATTCATCGAACGCCAGCCTGTCGCGGCCCTCGAGTGCGTCGGCAATGGACTGCGGGCGGTGAACCTTTCGCATCGCGTCGGGGAGCGATGGGAGCCGTGCGGCGCGGAGAATCGATGCGGGAAGGTGCTCCTTTACGAGCGGCAGAAGCGCGTCGATGTGTGATTCGATGATGCCGCGGATCACCTTGAAGGAAAGTCCCTCGGTTGCCGCGTACACCGACAGCACCCGGCCCTCGGCAAGTCCCGTCTGCTCCGTGCCGAGGTTCACGAACTCGCGAGGCTGGAGCTGGCGGCCATGGAAGAATCGGACGGGTCCGGAGAGCAGGAGCGTGTCGTCCTTCGCGATCGACCGGTCGAGAAATGGCTGTCCCGGCCACGACGCCTCGATGATTCCGCTGTCATCCTTTACGACTGCCTGAAAGATTCGGAGCCCCTTCCGAGTCGGGATGATTCCTTTCGACACCACTCGTCCGACTACCGTCGCGTCCATTCCCGGCTCGAGCGATGAGATCGGCCGAACCGTGCTCGCGTCCTCGTATCGTCGCGGGATATGGAACAGAAGGTCGCGCACGGTCACGACTCCGAGCCGGCGGAGAGCTTCCGCGCGCATGGGCCCGACGCCCTTCAGATAGGTGACGGGCATGTCGAGATAGATTTTTCCAGTCGCCGAACCGCGCGGGCCGTCGGCGCTCAACTCCTATCCCTCGACGAGCTCGGCTGCAAAGGCCACCGGATTGAATGGCTCGATGTCGGCCATCGTCTCCCCCGTCCCGATGAACTTCACGGGGACGTTCAGCGCATCACGCACGGCGAGGACAATTCCGCCGCGCGCTGTTCCATCGAGCTTCGTCATGACGAGCCCGGTGACAGGAACAGCTTCGGCGAAGGTGCGCGCCTGCGCCAGCGCGTTCTGTCCGATCGTCGCGTCGAGGACGAGGAGTATCTCGTGCGGCGCGCCCGGAATTCGGCGGGAGATAACACGGTGGATCTTCTTCAGCTCTTCCATCAGCCCGACGCTGGTGTGAAGACGGCCGGCGGTGTCGATGATCACGACGTCAGCGGAGCGTGTCACGGCTGCATCGATGGCATTGAACGCGACCGAAGCCGGATCGCTGCCGGCTCGTGCGCCGACGAAATCAGCGCCGCTGCGCTCGGCCCAGCGCTCGAGCTGGTCGATCGCTCCGGCGCGGAATGTATCGGCGGCGCCGACGAGAGTTTTCTTCCCGCGCGCCTGCATGAGCGCGGAAAGCTTGCCGATGAAGGTTGTCTTTCCCGCTCCGTTCACGCCGATCACGAGGACGACCGTCGGCTTCTCCGCCGCGAACGTCATGGATGTATCGTCGGTGTCGGCGCCGAGCGCGGAGGCTACTCCCTCCTCCAGGGCTCTCAGGAAATCGTCCTGCGTTCGGACTTCACCGCGCTTTGCTTTTCGCTCCACGTCCTCGACAAGCCGGAGGCTGGTGGAGACGCCGAAGTCCGCCTCGATGAGCACTTCCTCGAGCTTCTCGAGCGATCCCTGGATGCTTCCGCCCCGGGCGAGGGTGGTGACATCGAGCATCGCGATGTCCCTGATCTTCTGCCAGATCGATCTTGTCTGCGTATCGGACGCTTTCTTCAGTATGCGAGGCATCGTCGAAAGATAACGGCCTTCGGGAAGCTCGGATCAGCACGGAGTTACGGTGTGATGGAGCATTCACGGAGATGTTAAAGGGAAATACGCGTGATTCCGTCGATCATTCTGGGAACGTTGAAATTGAGGAGGAGGCCAACGTTCAGATGCGCCATTCGGAGATACGTCAGAACCTGTGATTTGTGAACAGGCAGCGTTTTCTCTACCGACTTGATCTCCAGAACCACCGTATTCTCAACGATCATGTCCGCCCGGTAAACGCATTTGATGAGATGCGACTTGTAGACGATGGGGATTGACCGACAGCTCCTCGCGGAGCTCCAAATAGAGCGCGTCGTCGTATGCGGATTCGAGAAGCCCGGCGCCAAGATGGCGATGAACCTCGATCGATGCGGCGATGATTTGACCAGTCAGCTCGTTCGATTCCGGATAGGATAAGCTCATCCTCCATGATGCGCCGACAACCTGCGGGCAGGGAATCATGCCAGCATATTAGAAAGCAAAAACCTCTCGCGCTGCGAGAGGTCATTAAAAAAAAGCTCCGTGAATACTCCGTGTTCTCCGTGACTCCGTGTTGATCCGCCCCTAGTTGCTGTCCCGCAACGCTGCCGTACTGAAGGAAGCCAGAGTTTGATTACGCAGTGCCTGGAAGATTCCCTTCTCCGAAGAAGGAATCGGCTCGCCACCCTTCATCTGGAGAGCGATCTTCGGATCGCGCTGAACACCGTTCACGAGCACTTCGAAATGCAGGTGCGGGCCGGTGGCGAGGCCGCTGCGGCCGACGGCGCCAATCGTGCTGCCGATGGTCACGCGACTGCCGCGATGAATGCCCTTTGCAAAATTCCGCAGGTGCCCATAGCGACTGACAAAGCCGTTGCGGTGGCGCACATCGATCACGTTGCCGTATCCGCCTTTGCGGCCGGCGAAGATCACGACGCCGTCGCCGATGGCTCGCACAGGAGTGCCCATCGCGGCCGCGTAATCGGTTCCCTTGTGCCGGCGCCAGATGCCGAGCACCGGATGCCTGCGTCCGCCAAACATGCTCGAGATGCGCCGGAACGTCACCGGTGCTCTCAGGAAAGACGCGCGCAGCGACTTGCCGGAGCCATCGAAATACTGTCCGCTCGCTGCGCGGCTGTCGAAGCGAATCGCCTCGATCTCGTTCCCCGAAAGAGCCAGCTTCGCGCCGAGAATCTTGTTGATGATGATCGAGCCGTTCGGCTTCTGAAGGCGCTCCACGAGAATGTGGAACTTGTCGCCGACCTGCAGATCCTTGCTCATGTCCACCCGGTACTCGAAGATGTCGGCGAGCGAGAACGCCAGCTCGGCGCGCGCGGAGCGCGGGAGAGAGCCGTCGCCGCTCTTGTCGAGTGCGGAAAAGAGGCTCGACTGAATCGTGCCGCTCACCGTGAGCGTGTCGACAGTCTCCTTGTTCGATGCGACGACCACCACCGGGGAAATCATCGCGTCGCTCGCCGCAAATGCGGCGGGCGAATCGGAGACTTCACTCGTTGTCGCAAGGAGAGCCCCTGGGCTGCGGGCGATCGGCGGTGTCATGCGCACCGCGAAGAAAGTGAACAGCCCTACAACTGAATACGTGATGACACGTGCACCGCGAACCGTCAATCCATCTGTCTCCGAATGAACGTCGGGATCTCCATGTCGCTGAGATCCTGCCCGTTGCCATCATTCCTCTCAGGGGTTGACGACGGGCTCGACAGCGGGGTAACGCGCCGCGCGAGGTCATTCGGAGTGACTATCCGATTAGGGCCGGTGGTGGGCCGCGGACGAACGGGGAGCTGAATTACAGGCGTGCCGGCGGCCTGCGCCTGCTTGGCGAGGTGCGGTTCCTTGGCAGCCTGCTGCGCGATGTTCGACGGGGACTTGTCGAAACCCGTCGCGATGACGGTCACACGACATTCGCCCTGCATCGCCTTCTCGTTGACGGTTCCGAAGATGATTTCCGCATCTTCGCCAACTGCGTCCTTCACGATCTCGACGATCTGGTGCACGTCGCCGAGGGTGAGGTCGTCGCCGCCCGTGATGTTGACGAGAACACCGGTGGCGCCGGAGACCGAGACGTTGTCGAGCAGCGGAGATGCGATCGCCTGCTGAGCGGCATCGGTAGCGCGATTCTCACCGCGTCCGATTCCCGTGCCCATCAGCGCCGAGCCGCCTTCCTGCATCACCGTGCGAACGTCCGCGAAGTCGACGTTTACCAGACCGGTGACCGTGATCAGGGTGGAAATGCCCTGCGTGGCGTGGAGCAGTACTTCGTCGGCTTTCTTGAGCGCATCGTGAAACGGGATTCCCTTCCCCACGACTGCAAGGAGCCGCTCGTTCGGCACGACGATCATCGTGTCGACGTACTTCCGCATCTCGGCGATGCCGAGCTCCGCCTGGCGAAGGCGCTTGCGGCCTTCGAAAAGGAATGGACGGGTGACGATACCTACGGTGAGCGCGCCGGCTTCACGCGCGAGCTCGCAGACTGTCGGAGCCGCACCCGTACCTGTTCCGCCACCCATGCCGCAGGTGACGAATACGAGATCTGCATTGGTGAGAACACGCGCGACTTCCTCGCGGTTCTCTTCTACGGCCTGCTTTCCAATCTCGGGACGAGCACCCGCACCGAGCCCGCGGGTGAGCTTCTTCCCGATCTGGATTTTCACATCGGACTTTGAGTTGAGCAGCGCCTGCGCGTCGGTGTTGATGGAAATGAACTCGACGCCTGACAGCCGCTCCTCGATCATTCGGTTGACGGCGTTGCCACCACCTCCGCCAACCCCCACGACCTTCATTCGGGCGTTCTGGGACGCGCTCTCCTCGAACTCGAAATTCATCAGGCGGGGTGCTCCGGGATCTACTTGGTTGGGAACAGCGGACGGCCAATATATATGCGCCTCCCCACGCCATCCAATAGCGAATCGCAACAACGCAAAAGAATTTTTCCGGAGGCCTCGGAAGGCGGCTTTCCCACAACTCGCCGGAGGCGAAAAACTTTATGATGTGGACAGCTTCAAGATGAGGCTCCGGCCCACTTTGCAGTCGTTACCGAATAACCTAAAAGAAGTCCTGTAACCAGGTCTTCACACGCTGCGCAAAGCGGTCCACGTTGGGCGAGGAAATGGCACGTCTTCTGCCTCCTGCCGACGCCCCTTCGATGGCCATCCGGTTCGCTCCAAAAAGCGCCAGACCGACGACCGTCGAGAATCTCGAAGCCTCCACGGAGTCGCTCAAACCGCCGATGTGCTCGGTCGGAATTCCCACCCGCACACCGGTTCCAAAGACATCCGCGGCAAGCTCGGCAATCCCCTGCATCGCTGCCGCTCCGCCCGTCACCACGATCCCGCCACTCAGCCGGTTCGCATAGCCGGCACGCTGTATCTCGGCGTGCACGAGCGAGAAGATCTCGTCGATCCGCTGGTGGATGATGTGCGCGAGAACCTCGCGCGGAACGTGCCGCTCGCCCTGGGCGACAGTGCTCGGCAACTCCACAATGTCGTCCGGATCGACCATCGGCTCGTAGGCGCAGCCATAGCGCTCCTTCAGCCGCTCGGCGTCAGACTGGGTCACGCCGATGCCGTGAACGAGGTCGCTCGTGACGTTGCTTCCGCCATAGTTGACAGTGGCGAGATGGCGGATCTTGCCCTCGTGGAAGATTGCGATGTCGGTCGTCCCGGCACCCATTTCCACGAGTGCGAC
>DASWQD010000387.1:0-3228 GCA_036398255.1 Gemmatimonadaceae bacterium
GCCCGCCGTCGTATATCCTCGCCGACACCGCGATCTCGCTCGAGCAGGGAACGGGAACACCGTGGACGCCCAAGAATTACGACGGCCGCTTCCTCGGCATGATGCCGATGCGCCGCGGACTCTATGAATCGCGCAACATGGTTGCGATTCAAGCCGGCATGGAGCTCGGCGAAAACACGATCATCAACGAGGCGCGCAACTTCGGCATCACCACCCCGATCCCACCGTATCCATCGATATACATCGGCTCCGCCGACGTTTATCCGATGCAGATGATCGCATCGTACGCGCCGTTCGCAAACCAGGGAATTCGCGCCACACCGAATGCGATCCTGAGAGTGGAGAACGCACGGCAGGAAGTGCTGTGGCAGCAGACTCCATCGCGCACGACGGTGCTGTCCCCGGAAGAAGCGTGGATCATGGTGGACATGATGAAGGACGTGATTCGCCGGGGAACCGCAGCCGGAAGCGTCTGGGGCGCTGGATTCCATCATCCGGCGGGGGGCAAGACCGGCACGACGAATGATGGAACGAACGTGTGGTTCATTGGATACACTGCTGATCTCGTCGCCGGCGTGTGGATCGGTTTCGACAAGCCGAAGAAGATCATGTCCGATGCGCAGGGAGGCCGGCTTGCAGCCCCCGCATGGACCGCCTTCATGACCGAGGTCTACCGCCGAAGACCTGCACCGCCTGACTGGCCGCGCCCGGCTTCGATCATCACGCGCGAGATCGACCTGACGACCGGCCTTCTCCAGACTCCGTACTGTCCGCGGGAATCGGTGCGCTCGGAGGTTTACATACCCGGCACCGAGCCGACTCGGGAATGCGACCGGCATCTTGGCTTCCCGTATGACAGCCTGGGCGCCGGCAGGCTTCCTCCCATCAGGGCTGACTCGATTCGCCCGGCCGATTCCGTCCCCGAACGCATTCACTGAACCGCGCTGCGATTAGATTTTGGCATCAATCGGGGAGAATTCGAATCGATGGCTCGGGCTGACAATCATCACCGGATCTGGCGCGACGGAACGTTCGTGAACTGGGAGGACGCCACCATTCACGTGATGAGCCACGTCGTCCATTACGGCTCGAGCGTGTTCGAGGGCATCCGATGCTATGCCACGCCTGAAGGCCCGGCGATATTCCGCCTCGAGGATCACATCCGCCGGCTCGTCGACTCGGCAAAGATTTACCGGATGCCGCTGAAGCACTCGATTGAGACACTCGTGCAGGGCTGCGTCGAGACGGTGATCGAGAACGACATGCCGCATGCCTACCTGCGCCCGATCGCGGTTCGCACTGGCGAGCAAATGGGAGTGAATCCCAAGGACTGCCCGCTCGAGGTCTTCATCATTCCCTGGACGTGGGGCACTTATCTCGGCGCCGAGTCGCTGGCGAACGGAGTCGACGTGTGCGTGTCGAGCTGGAGACGGCCTGCGCCGAGCACCCACCCGACGATGGCGAAGGCGGGCGGAAACTATCTCAACTCGCAGCTTTCGAAGATGGAAGCGAAGCTCGATGACTATGCCGAAGGGATCATGCTCGATTCATTCGGGCTGGTGTCAGAGGGCAGCGGTGAGAACCTGTTCGTGGTGCGCGACGGCAAGCTGTTCACCGCTCCGACTTCAGCCGGCATTCTCAATGGAATCACGCGCGATTCTGTCGCGCGCATAGCCCGCGACCTCGGCTACGAGATTCACGAGATGGTGATGCCGCGCGAGATGCTCTACATCGCCGACGAGCTGTTCTTCACCGGCACCGCCGCGGAGATCACGCCGATCCGCTCGGTTGACCGCATTACGGTTGGCGCAGGGGGTCGCGGTCCGATTACCGAGGCGATCCAGTCCGAGTACATGGGGATCGCCGAAGGCAGGCTGCCAGATCGATACGGATGGCGCACGGTTGTTCCAGCGGCGGCTCAGATAGCCGGGTAGGCTTCGTATAGTACACTCTCTATACGTAGTTTTCGTACACAGGTGTATATTGTAGCGACGCTGTGACGGAGGTGGGTGCTTGATTGTGGGTTGTCTCGCACTGAACGCTTCGTTTGAGCCGCTCACGATGGTGCCGCTCAGACGAGCGTTGCGGTTGGTCATTGACGGTAAGGCAGAGGTCGTCGAAGCAGATCCCGAAAGGGTAGTCCGCTCCGAGCGATTGACCCTGCCGCGTCCGCTGGTCATCAGGCTGATGCGGTTCATCCACGTCCCGCGCCGATTCCGCCGCCAGGTCACCAACACCTTCCTGTTTGCCCGCGACCGATACCGCTGCCAGTACTGCGGCCGCTACAACATCGAGCTCAAGCCGCGCGAATCGCTGACGCGCGATCACCTCGTGCCGCTGTCGCGCGGCGGGACCAACGACTGGACGAACGTCGTCACCGCGTGCAGCCCGTGCAACACGCGCAAGGCCAACAGCCTGCCGAGCGAGATCGGAATGCATCCGATGCACGCTCCGGTAGAGCCTCACTTCGTGCATCTGTCGTGGGCGGTGAGAAAGCTGACGCCGACGCAGGCCAAGTACATCAAGATGTTCTATGGCGCCGAGACTCTGCATTACCTAGAGGATCTCGAGCATCGGCATCCGCATTCAGGACATCTACACGGTCACGTGACGGCCTAGGGCCGGAAGGTACCGGTTCGAGTCTCATACCGGCGCTTCTCTCCGCCGATCAGGCGCACCATCACGGTTCGCATTCCACGTCCCACTGCCGTGCCGGGATTTTTCTTTCCGCGTACGGCCGGCTTCACTTCGCCGCGCAGCCACTGCTCGACTTCGTCGAGCTCGGTGAGCGACAGCGTTTCGATGTCGAGCGTAAGCGTGTAGTAGCTTCGGCGCCCGCGTCTCGGTGGTGATATTGGGGCAGGGAAGCTCGCGCCGACTGCGGCGTCCGCGTCCTGGATCGTGGCGTAGCTTCCGAGCAGAACTGTTTTTCGAGCAACGACCCGATAAACCTGGAACTGCTTGCTGAGCGCATCATAGCGAACCACCACGTCCCACTCGGCCTCGGCAGCAATGTCGTCAAACCATCCGCCGGTGCTCCAGCGCTCGATGCGGTAGTGAAGCCGCGCAGGGAATCCGTTCCGCAGGAGATCGGTAGTCGTCTCGTCCGTCACCAGCGCGTGTGATCGCACGCCGGGCGGCTCAGTCGCGAGCAGCGTGCGATCGGGAAGCGTCATGGATAGCTGCGGCTTCTGCGCAAAAGCGCTCGAGCCTGCAATCAGCAACGCT
>DASWQD010000388.1:0-3991 GCA_036398255.1 Gemmatimonadaceae bacterium
TGTCAGTGCATGCAGCACCGCAAAGAATGTGGCGATGACACCTGAGAAATTCTTGCCGCCCGGCGAAGGGACGTAAATGAGGCGGACGCCCTTGTATTCCGGAACGCGCATTTCCTCGGGGAACGAGCCCCGGCGGCAGTACATCACCACTTCGTGTCCCATCTCGACGAGGCGCGGCGCGATCTCGCCGAAGCCGGTCTCGAACCCGGTGAAGTGAAGACGCGGCATCGTCATGCCGTAGAGGCCGAGCATTCCAATGCGCAGCTTCCGCGGTTGAGCGCTGCTGCCGCTCATCTCGTCTCGAGTCCCGACGCTTCCCTGAGCGCTCCTCAGAGGAGCCGTGCCGTCCACGTCTCCGGCACGAGAGGAGACTCGATTTCGATCGGCAGGTGATACGCGAACGGCTTGGTACCGTGGGCGGAGATCCAGTCGATGATGCTCTGGAGTCCGTCGCGAAGGTTGACGGTCGTGCGATAGTCGAGAAGGCGGCGCGCCTTGTCGGCTGAGCACGTCGCGTAGCGAACCTCGCGCGGGCGATCCTTCACGTAGATGGGATCGAGCTTGAAGTTGAGGAGATCCGCGATGGTCTCCGCGAGCTGGTTGATGGAGACGTACTCCTCGTCGGGCCCGATGTTGATCACTTCGCCCGAAAGTCCCGGCAGCGTTCCCATCTTGATGAGCGGGCTCACGCAGTCCTGCACGAACGAGAAGCAGCGCTTCTGCCCGCCGTCGCCATAGATGAGGGGCTGCTTACCCTGGAGCATCCGGTTGATCATGATGCTCGCGACGTTGCGATACGGATCGTCGTATTTCTGCTTGGGCCCGATGATGTTGTGCGGGACCGCGATGACATACTCGATGCCGTGGGTCTCGCAAACATTTTTCACGAGCAGCTCGGCGGCGTACTTCGCGATGCCGTACGGATCCACGGGATTGAGCGGCTGGTCTTCGACAAAGGGAACGGGGCCGTCGCCGTAGCGGGCCATGCTCGAGCAGTTGACGAATCGGTTGACCTTGTTCGTGGCGGCGGCGGCTAGAATGCCGGCGGTGTTCTGATACACGTGCTGCGCAATCAGCGCGGGCGAGAAAACACTCAGCCCTTCAGTGGCGATCGCTGCGCAGTGAAAGACGATGTCCACATCCTTCGTCAGCCGTTTCATCGCCGCGACGTCGCCGCAGTCAGCCTGCTCGAAATCGATGCCCTCGGGGAGGTTGTGCAGATCTCCGCCGATCATGTTGTCGCAGCCGGAAACCGTGTGATTGCCGGCGATGAACGCGTCCGCTAAATGACTTCCGAGGAATCCTGCGGCCCCGGTTACAAAAACTTTCAAATCCTTATCCTCAAAATCGTTAACTGCAGAAAACCGGATTTACCGCCGAGCGCGCCGAGAACAACAGAAACTTTTCTTGTCTTTTGTTTTCAACCGCCGTTTCGGCGCGCTCGGCGCGCTCGGCGGTCAAACGAATTCAATAAGCCCCTTCACGGCGCACGACGGCAGGGAGAGTACGGAACATGATCGAGACGTCGAGCCAGGGCGACCATTGCTCGATGTACTGCCGGTCGAGGTAGACCACATCCTCGAAATCCACTACCGAGCTGCGACCTGACACCTGCCAGAGTCCGGTGATGCCGGGCTTCGCATCGAGTCGCCGGAAGTGGTGATCCTGATACGTCGCAAAGTCCGCTTCGAAGAACGGACGAGGACCCACGAGCGACATCTCGCCGCGCAGAACATTCCAGAACTGCGGAAGCTCGTCGAGACTCCAGCGCCTCAGGAGGGCGCCGAGGCGCGTGACCCGCGGGTCTTCAGGAATCTTGAAAAGTCGCGAGTCGCCGGAATGATTCAGGTGCGAAAGCGAATGCTTCTCCGCGTCCGCGCCGACGCGCATCGTGCGGAACTTGAGCATGCGGAAACGCCGCCCGCCGAGACCCGCGCGATCCTGCGCAAAGAAAACCGGCCCCGGCGAATCGAACTTCACAGCCAGCGCGATCATCAAGAGAACCGGCGAAAGCAGCACGAGACCGACGACTGCTCCGACAATGTCCACCACCCGCTTGGTGATCACCGCTGAAGCCTTGAGCACGGGAGCGCCGAGCTCGAAGAACGGCTGGTCCTGGTGCCACACGAGCGCCGGGCGAACTCCCGCGATCTTCACCGCGCGCGCAGGATACAGGAGCTGGCAGCCTGCCGCGAGACTGGCCTCGCGGACATTCATGATCTGCTGATCGTTGAGATGCTGGCAGACAACTACCGCTTCGACATGATGCTCTTCGATGATCTCGGGAAGATCGCGCACAGTTCCGAGCACTCCATCGAATGCAGCGCGGCCCACGGGCACATAGCCGGCGAGCGAGTAATCTCCGCCTGCGGCGATGACTGCGCGCTCGAGATGCAGCGTGTCTTCCTTTCGATCCGTAATGAGAACTGCTGGAGCAGCTCCGCGCGCACCCGGCCACACACGGCTCAGGAACCGCTCAGTTCCCATCCGCTCGGCCAGCAGTACGATCCACGTAAGCGACGCGGTGACGATATAGACCGCGACCGCGTTCACGATGTCACCCGAGGATATCATGCCCCAGAGCAGGACCGCGGACGCGAGGGACGAAGCAGCAAGAAGGCGAAGTGTCCCGTTGAGACGCCGATGCCGGCTGTAGTTGCCGGTGATCAGGAGACTTATGATCACCGCGAATCCCAGATTCCACCCGGCGCCATACCCCGACTCGAGCGCTCTCGCGAACTGCGTCGCGAGCGAGCTCCCGAGGAGCGAGCTTCCCGCGGCCGCAGTGGAGAGCACCTCGCACAGGATTATCGCGGCGATGTCGCCCATGAGCAGGACACCGAGGCGGGTGGCGATTCGAGCGGAATGCCGCTTGACGGAAACCGGGCGCCGCTCGCGCAGCTTGGTGCGGACTCTGAGCGGGGACGCGCCATAAGCCGCCGGCGCGTGGTTGCCGGGTGCGGATGTAAGCTTCAGATGATGTTGGTTTGCTAGCGACGAGCGTTTCGCCATCAGGCTGGATTGTGCGTTATTACAAGGACTCCGGCGGCCGGTCGCCGCCCCCGCTTTCGCGTGGGCAAGTTGCTGGCCAGCATCAATTTACAGCGCCTGGTCACCGGGCGCGACGACCAGCTGTGAACGTCCCGATCGTGACACTGATCGTGCGGTTCCGGATGTCCATCATCGAGTCGCCCTTCGGACATCCTGACTGCTCCTGGAACCAGGCATTGATACGGTTCCCAAAAGACACGTCAGCGCTCACGTACCCCCATCGGCTGTTCACGGACCCCCGCGCTCCCGGGAAGACGCTGACGTCGTGAATGCAGTAACCCTGATACAGCGGGAATCCATAGGTGCTGTGAATGTCCTCGTTCCAGCGGATGCGACCAGCGTTGATCCCGAAGCTCCAGCCCGGGTCGATGAAGTCGAACGCCAGCCATTGCCCAGAGGCTCCGGGTCCGATGCTCGCCGCGAGCGGCTGGCCCATCTGGGTGTAGCCCTGAATCACCTTGCGGCTCGTATAAAAGCTTCCCTGCGGCCGGTCCCTCCAGGTTGCGCTCTGCTCGACTGAGGTCAGCTCGGCCTGGACCCTGAATCGTCCCTCGGGGGTGAACGCGGGGCGTGCATACTGAAGCCCGAGCGTGTATCCCTGGCTGTGATTCGGGGCGACCATCAGGTCTCTCAGCGAATATGGGAACTCCAGCCGGGCCCACTCGACGTATGTCTCGAATCCGTCGTCGGGAAACACCCATCGCCCAAAAAGTGAGAAGATCTGGTCGCGGCCCCCGGGGCTGAGCACCGAGTCGGCAAGCGCGCGGTTGTTCGGACGTCCGGTGTTCGCGAACGCGTCAAAAAACCGACCGGGTATGCGGCTCCATCCCTTGGAGTCAGCGAACACTGCGCGCGACCCGCCGAGGACGAGATTTTTCTGAAAGCCCGGGCGGATGCTGAACGCAAAAATGCTGAGAGACCTCAGGTCGTTGGTCTCGGT
>DASWQD010000389.1:0-3461 GCA_036398255.1 Gemmatimonadaceae bacterium
TTCGTTGTCTGAACCCCGCCCACGACTTGAGGGACTGCGCGGTCCATCCGACTTCAGCGAGCGCGATGACACGCGGAAACGCCATCGACTCGTAATCCTCGGCACGAATGACGGTCTCGGACCAGAGCGGCGCTTCGACACCAAGCACGGAGGTGTCCGCAACTCCGGCGAGAAAGGTCCCGGGATCCCAGTCGTACGACGTGCGGAGCCCGTTCAGTCCCGCCCATGCGAGTCCGAGAATCGTCGTACTGTCGTACTTCATGTCCAGATACACGCGTGAGGCCGGTGAGGCAATCACTTTCCCACCGCGCTGTGCGTGCACGAAAGACGAATCGCGCTTCCAGTGCTGAACGATCGTCGTCGCCGACAGTTTTGCCGGAGCGATCTCGCCCCAGCCGATCATTCGCTTACCCTCTGCCGTGACGATTTCCTGCATGCGCTCGATGAAGCGCAGATACTGGTCGTGCGTGAGCTTTTCGACTTCGTCACCGCCGATGTGAAAGAACGGGCCGGGCGTGATGCCGGAGATCTCGCGCACTATGTCCGTGAGAATCGGATAGATGCGGGCGCTGTCGGCGCAGACGGTACTGAAGCCGACACGTATGCCTGTATAGAGAGGCGGCGCGACACCGTCGCAGTTCAGCTCGGGAATCGAGGCGAGCGCGGCGTTCGTGTGCCCCGGCATGTCGATCTCCGGAACGATCATGATGTACCGGCTCGCGGCGTATGCGACGATGTCCCGGTATTCATCCTGAGTGTAGAAGCCGCCGGGTCCGCCACCCACCTGCGTGCTTCCGCCAACAGCCACAAGACTCGGCCGGGACTTGATCTCGATGCGCCAGCCCTGATCGTCGGAGAGATGAAGGTGAAGTCGATTGATTTTGTACAGCGATGCGAGATCCACGAACCGCTTCACTGCAGCGGGCGGAAGAAAATGTCGCGAGACATCGAGCATCATCCCGCGCCACGCGAACCTCGGCGCATCCTGCACGCGGCCGACGGGCAGCCAGAGGCGCCGTCCAACAGCTGCGGGATGCTCGACTGACACAGGAAGCATCTGCCTGAGAGTCTGAACCCCGTAGAAAATCCCCGCGGATGTGTTCCCTGTGATCACCGCAGAGTTCGGCGAGACGACAATCTCATATCCCTCGGGATCCCTGCCCGATGAATCGATCACGAGCCGGATTGAATTCGCCGGAGCTACGGCACCCGCTGCGAGCTTTGACAGACTTGTCTTTACGTAGGGCGACAACATTGCGCGGACGTAAGCCGCAACCGCCGTCACGGATGAGTCGGCGGTCGCATCTGCGTAGACCGTCGTCATCGAATCAAGCGTGAACCGCAGGGTCCCGTCGAGCTGAACGGTCTGCGGAAGCGGAATGATGCTGATCGCTGGCGGAACTGCCTGCGAAACAGGTATCGCTGCCGTGGGAACAGTGGGTGGGCGCGAGGTGCACGCCGCGAACGTAAGGAGAAGGAGGGCTGGCTTGCGCATTGGGAAATAATGATATCGTCAACGTGGGTTAGTGCGTAGTGCGCGCAGGGTCCCCCCCAATGCGCAAGCAGTCTCGAAGTGCGCAACTCATGTGTAAGCGGAGGAAACGGCGCTACAATATGTAGTGTAATGATCCACCGACTGCTCGCCGACATCGTTGTCGTAGTCCACCTGGGCTTCGTGCTCTTCGTGGTGCTCGGCGGCTTTCTGCTGCGCAGATGGCCGAAGCTGATCTACGCTCACGTTCCGGCTGCAGTCTGGGGAGCCTTGATAGAGTTCGCGGGATGGGTGTGCCCGCTGACTCCACTGGAAAAATCACTGCGCGAGCGGGGCGGTCAGGCAGGATATCAAGGCGACTTCGTAGATCATTACGTACTTCCCGTGCTGTATCCGCAGGGCCTCAACAGAAGCACTCAGACAGCACTCGGCATGTTCGTCATCGCGGTCAACGTGCTCGCGTACTTTCTCTACTTCCGCCGGCGCCGCAGGATATGAGCTCATGCAGCAAGTGGAAGGAGGACCGGCCGCATACACTCGTGGTTGCCTGTTCCGATGGGAGACTACAGGAACAGACTGACGATTTCCTCCACCGCCGGCTTGGTCTTGCCGGCTTCGACAGGTTCTATGTGCCTGGCGGAGGCGGTGCACTCGCATCGAGCGGGCGCGATTTCATTCGAGCGCAGCAGCTGCGGAAGGAATGCGCCTATCTCATCGAGCTGCATGAGGTATCGCGTGTGATCCTGCTCTTCCATGGACCCGCTGACACCGGGCCCGCACACGCTGTGTGTGCAGACTACCGGCGCAAGCTTGCGTGGGCGTCACCGGCAATCATCGCCGACCGCCAGCGCATCGACGCCCTCGAGCTGATCGAGATCAGAGGGACGTGGGCGGGGGAAGCGGAGGTGTCGGCCTACCGCTGTGAAGTCGATGAAAATCGCGACGTGAGGTTCACCGCGCTTCACCCCTGATTCAGTCGGCGTCCGCCCGGCTGTCCTTTCCGGTTTCCACGAACCGGATGCACTGGCCCTGATTCCTGAAACCGAAGTCAACCCAGCGCCCTTCGGTGCAGTCGACTTTCTCGGTAGGATCGGCGGTGAGGAACTGCATGATCAGACCGGAGTTGTCGGCGAGCGTTGCGGTCGACGCAGATGCGGAGAATGCGACTACGCGCCGAGTGGTGCAGCCGGTTGAAGACGAGCACGCGTCCTTCGGATGAGTGAGCGACGTTGCGGACGTATTCACGAATTCGACGATCAGATTGCTTCCCGGGAGATGCAGGTACTGGGTCGTGAACTCGATGCAGAAATCGAACATGTCTACGTTGCCCGCGCCGGTGGTCGCAGGAATTACGATGCCGCCCGAGAACACTACCGTTGGTGTGCCCGAGTAGTTCGCGTCGAACGAGGTGCTGAGGTTCGTATTGCTCATCAGCGTCGGTCCAAGCTTCACCGTCAGCTGCTCGGCGACCTGGCGACCCCCGAACAGCTCGTCATGACGCAGACACAAGCCGGCAATGCGGTCGAGATCCCCGAGCTCGGCGCCAAGGAACACCTGCTGGTAGCGCATGTTGGCGCGCGCGTGCGGCCAGGTGTTGTTGGTCTCGCCCATTGCGGCGGTGTATGCGGCAGGGAGCACGCGGCCGTGTGAGGTCGCTGCAGTGACATCGGATCCGACGCTCGCTTCGAGGCGAACGCCGGGCCCGCTGACGGACGCGACCGGGTGCCGGTCTGCGCAGGCAACGAGCAGAAGGATCATCAACGGAGGGAGAAGAATTTTCCTCATGTGACTCTCCGGATTTGGTACTGGGACTTCCAGTCGATTAACTGACGCGGGGAGAGGGTTCCGGGATACTTTTGCCGCCCTGGTCGGTCACAAACAATCGTTTACCATCTTGCCGAATAATTGTGAATCGGCATTTTCAATTCTGTCCGATTCCGGCAACCGGGATCGCGACGTCGAGGTGGAG
>DASWQD010000390.1:0-7787 GCA_036398255.1 Gemmatimonadaceae bacterium
ACACGTTGAACTTTCCCTTCGGCGTCTGAATCGGAATCATCCTCACGCCACCGCTCAATGTGTCGTTGCGGCCCGAGTTGTCGAAATAGGATTGTTCGGTCCGCTTGCTGGAGCTCGACTCATTGCTGCAGGCAGAAAGCACAGCTGCGATAACGGCGAGCACGATGAGTCTCATATGTGACGCTCCGTTCTGGTTGTCAGGTCAAGCCAATCCGCTTCACGAGTTCCGTGTATCGGGGATCCCCTCGCAATGGCTCATAGCCAGGATCGAGATGGAGATAGATCATCCCCGCCGACCGCGCCTGGTAGGCCCGCTCGAGCGACTCGAACGCACGGTCGAGGTCTCCCATGGCTGCATGCCCCATCGCGAGATACTCGGACCTCACATAGTGCTGCTTCGATTCAGCCTCGAGTCGTGACAGTATCTCCTGTGCCTCCTCCTTCCTGTCGAGCGCAGCGAGCGCACGGACGATCATCGCATCATACGATCTGACCGCGCGCTCGAGCGCCTGACCGCGCTGGAACCACTCGAGCGCAACGTCGGCGTCGCCTAGCGCAAGATGTGCGGACCCCATCCATACGAAGCCGCGACCGTAGTGCTCGTCGATCTCGAGCAATTCCTTTCCCGTCGCGAGCGCCGAATAGTAGTCCTTCGCATAGAGATGAAAGCGAGCGAGCCAGCCGGCGTACTCGACGCGAAGCGGATCGAGCATCACGGCTTTGCGCACCGCTTCGACGCCGTCGCCCAGTCTCCCGATGGTCGGCAATGCGGTTCCGAGCACCCACTGTGCTTCCGAATTGTTGGGCGCAATCGTCACCGCATGCTCGAGGCTCCTTGCGCCGCTGGCGAATGACCACTCGTGCCAGGTGAGAACTTTTCCAATCGAGATCATCGCATCCGCGAGCTCAGGATCCCTCTGCAACGCCCGCTCGGCGGCAGCTTTCGCGCGCGGATACGCATCGTCCGGCGCAACCCAGTCGTCGGCGAGGTCGCACCATACGTCGGCGATGCCTGCATACGCGCGCGCGAATGATGGATCCTGGAGCAGCGCATTCTGGAACAGCTCGAGTGATTTCAGGAGCGCCTGCTCCGTGAACTTGTTGAAGTGAAAGCGCGCTTTGAGATAAGTCGTGTACGCGTCGAGATTCTTCGCCGGCGCAACGAGCTGATTCCCTTCTCCGCCGAGCTGCAGCTTGAGCGCATCGACGATCGAGCGCGATATCTCGTCCTGCACTGCAAAGACATCCTCGAGCTGCCGGTCGTACGTCTCGGACCAGAGCTGGTATCCGTTGTCCACATTGACTAGCTGGGCAGCGATGCGAATGCGATTGCCGATCTTTCGTACGCTTCCCTCGAGCACAGTCGTCACGCTGAGCTTCTCACCGACTTGCCGAACGTCCACGTCCTTCTTGCCCTTGAACGCAAACGAAGACGACCGCGATGCGACCTGAATCCCCGGCACCTTCGACAGCGCGTTGATGATCTCCTCGGTCATTCCATCGCTGAAGTATTCGTTCTCCGGATCGGCGCTCATGTTCGCGAATGGCAGAACTGCGACTGCCTTTGGCGCCGCGACCGACTTGCTTTCCGATACGCTCGAGACGCCGGCACCATTACCTGTTCGCAGGAGCTTGAGCAGCGCGTCCGCGAACTCCGCACCTGTGCGGTAGCGATCGACAGGTGTGCGCGCGAGCGCGCGCGTCACCGCAGCATCGACTCCCTCCGGCACATCGCGAGTCATCCGCACGCTCGGCACGGGTGACACGAATCGCTTTGCGATGATCGACTGCGCTGTCGGTCCCGTGAATGGCGGCTCGCCCGCCAGCATCTCGTAGAGAACGCAGCCGAGGCTGTAGAGGTCGCTGCGTCCGTCGATGGAGGGGTCGCCGCTGGCCTGTTCGGGACTCATGTACGCAGGAGTGCCGACTGATATTCCGCTTTGAGTGATGGACTTGCCGCCGCTCAATGCTTTCCCAATTCCGAAATCCGCGACGAGCGCCGCGCCTTCGTGAAGGAGGATGTTCTCCGGCTTCACGTCGCGGTGCATCACCTGATGGCGATGAGCGTAATCGAGGGCGGATGCGACTTCGCGCGTGATGCGAAGCGCATCCTCGAGACTCAGCTGGCGCTCGCGGTCGAGCTTGTGCCGAAGTGAGAGCCCTTCCATGTTCGGCATCACATAGTAGAGCAGGCCTTCGGACTCTCCCGAGTCGAAAACGGGCAGGATGTGATTGTGAGTGAGTCCCGCGGCCATCTTGATCTCGCGCAGGAATCTGTCGGCTCCGATTTCTGCCGAGATCTCGGGGCGGAGGACCTTTACCGCGACAGACCGCTCGTGTCGGAGGTCCCGCGCGAGGTATACGACGGCCATTCCGCCCTCGCCGAGCTCTCGCTCGACGTTGTAGCGGCCGCGGAGCCCGGATGCGAGGCGTTCCTGGAGACTCGTCACCTGCCCTCCCACATCATGCCTGCCCTGTTCGGTGGGGAGAGCTAATCTAGCGTTTTGGGGAGGTTTTGCTGAGAGCCCTTAGAGGTGAATCTCACCCTCGTCCTCGCCCCAGTAGGCGATCGATTCGGGGCTCACCTTGATGAGGACGACGTCATCGCTGTCGGGCCCCTCCTCGAACCACCGCTCCAGGTCTTCGATCCACAGCTCGCGCTTCTTTTCCTTGTCGCGAACGATGGCCGCTTCGCCCGTCATCGAGATGAAGACGAAGTTTTCGGTGTCGGCGTAGCCGAGGTGGACCTGGGGATGGCGCTCGATGTCGTCGACCTTGCGGGCGTCGGCTGCGCTGAAGAACCACACGTCGCCGTCGAACTCGACTTCACCGTTGTTCGACATGGGGCGGGCGCGCATTCCATCTTCCGATTGTGTCGTCATCATGCAGAAATCGAGATTGCGCATCAGCTTCGCGACTTTCTTGATTTCGGCGGACTGCTTATCCGTCATTTTGGTGCTCCTCTCTCAGGCTTGTTCGTTTGTCCTCGAGAGATTTGCACTAATCGGTCCAGCTGATCCACGATCTTAAAGCTCGGAGGAAAGCCTGCCCGATCTGCCTTTTCCGTCGCGCCGGATGATTGGACTGGACGCAGCGTTGCCGTGGTAGAACCGATTGCCCCGGCTCGTGAATGTGCCCGCGGCTGTCAGGAATATGTGTGCGGTCCGAGCGCCGCGAACGGTGTTGTCGATGAGGCTGACGTTCCGCACCGCGTAATCGCGTCTCTCACCTGATGGATCTTCGATGCTGATAGCATCGAAGTTGGGATCGATGATCTCGTTCCTCGAGACCACGACATTCGATGAGCGCGCGACCACGAGAGCGACCTGCCACTCATTCGCAAGTGAGGAAGTCTTGCCGTGATCGATGATCGTATTGCCGTCGATGACGATCGATCCTGAAGCTGCGGGACGCCCCGGCTGATAGGCCGACGCCTGGTAGATCGAATGCCGGTCGGCATTTCGAATCGTGTTCCCTGTGATCCGCACGTTCGAGCATCCATCGTTGTGAATGCCGTAGCCGGATCCTGACGTAACGCCGCTCGGCCGAACGACATCCTGGATGTTGCTGAGAGTGTTTGACGTTATTCGTACATCGTCGCAGTAGCCGCTGCCGCTTCCAACGACAGAGATGCCGACGGCTACGTTACGAATGTCGAGGTCATGAAAGCGGACGCGCGTGAGATTCATGCGGTCCGACCCACTCGCGAGCGCGTGAGTGTTTTTCGTGAGTCGTGAGGCTCCCATCAGCGTCATGCCGGCGACTTCGAGATTGTCGTTTGACCCGGCGAGCTCGAAGATGAAGGGCGCGGACGCTGATGCTCTGATGGTTGTCTTCCCTGCACCGGCGCCGATTATTCGCACGCTCCGCTTGTCTTCAATCCGGAGCGGTGTCGTGCCTATGTCATAGGTGCCAGGTGCAATGCTCACTGTCGCACCGGGACGTGCGCTTTGGATCGCCCGGCGCAGCTCAGCGACGGATGAGACACTCTGGGCGTCGGCCCCGAAGATCGGCAATGAGATGGCCAGTGCAACGATTGCTGCCGCTGGCTGAATATTCCAAATGCGCATAGCGCAACTCAACTCGCAGGTTTAGCTCCTCTCTATATGTAGTATCCGGGAGTCGTGAGAGTTCCACCAATTCTGGTGAGACGCGACTGCAAGCCGTTGGCCGGTAGCTGGTAGCGGTAGCTGTATGGTATAAGCTGTAAGAATGGGGAAAGACGGAGGCATGCAGTTCTGGTTTCTCCCAATTCTTAAAGCTTAAAGCATATAGCTACCGCTACCAGCTACCGACTAACAGCTCGCAGTTCTGGTTTTAACGGATCAGCCGGTTGCTCGACGGAGGGTGAACCGGCAATGATGGTCTATATGATCATGGCGCACGCAGCCTGATCATCAGCGGATTCTTGGGCGGACCTGGCAGCGGCTCCGATACCTGACAGGGAAGGCGGCGGCCCTCGCTGTTGGTACAACCGCCTTCACAGCTCGCGTATTCGGGATTGTCGTTCGTCGTCTTGCAGTTTCCGGGAGTCGAGGTCAGGCAGCTGCACACAACGTATCCGCCTGTCTCCCCGTTTTGTCTCGTCAGCAGCATTGCGCTGCTCTCCCCGCATGGGCCGACTGTCGGCTGCATCGTCACTCCCGGGGCGAGCTTCAGTCGATTCGTTGCCACCACTTCATAGAGATCTGTCTTGTCACCGACCTCTGCAGCATCCAGAACAATTTCCTCGGTCTGCGATGTTCGGTCGCAGCTTCCGAGAGCTCCAGAACAAACCAGCATTGCGATAGCTGTCAGTCGTTTCATCCGGGATTCCTCCAGTGCCGAGGTGACGTGTGGTGCTCCTATCGATCTTCGCGCGCTACCGCTGTGATGCTTCCTCGCTCGATGGTCAATCGCAGTCCGTCGCGCTGCAATGCACTTATCTCCAGCAGCGCCGGCCCCTGTGACACTGGAATCCTCACGGTGAACCCGCCGTTTCCGGATACGGGAACTCCAGTGGCGACCGTGTCCTCTCCCATCATGATGGTAACTCCAGTGCTGCCGGTCCCCGGCACAAACCCGGAGCCGTATACGGTGACTGCTCCACCCGCTTCGACAACCGATGGAACCATGGATGTGTTCGCATTCGCGACGTATATCATCGGCGTGCGCGACTGAGGCCACTGCAAGTCGTCTCTCGAGGAGATGACCCCGACGACTTGCCTGTTTCGCAGTACGACTCCGCGAACTCGTCGTGGAGAAGCTCGGTCGAGTCCGGCGAGCCGCCGCAGTCCCTGAGATTCAGTCTCCGAGTACGCATTCGGAATCGAGAGTGGCACTTCCTTACCCGTGCGGTCACGCTCGACGATCGTGCCAGAGCTGATGACGACCCGATCTGCAAGATTTCCTTTCAGGGAAAGATCTGTCACCCAGCCGTTCTTGACGGTGAGAACGGTGCACGTTGCGCAGACCGCAGTGTCCCGAAGTCCGTCGAAGAGACGCGGCTGATTCGTGGTGATGGAGGTGACGATCAACGAATCGAGATCCGGGTGCGTGCCCGGTCGTGAGGGGAAGGCGCAGCGCGCATTCGCCGGACGCGCGCGATCGACCCCGATAGTCCAGAGCCCTCGGCCATAAGTCGACATCCAGATGGCGCCGGTCGGCGGAAAGAAGAATGAGGTGACGTAGGTCGCGACCCTCGAGCCGGCGATTCGACTCCAGGTCTGTCCTCCATCGGCCGAGCGGATCACGCCATTCTGCATGGTGCCGACGAGGATGTGACACGTATTCGCAGGATCCCACGCAATCGTTGTGGCAAACGACGTCATGGCGTTTTGAAACAGGAACCGGGCGGTGTCGGTGACGGCAGTAGTGAGCGCCGGCAGTGGATACCAGCTGATACCGCCATTGCTGGAAGCCTTCATCTGATTCGCGCCCGCATCCGAGGCGATGAGATGATTTGGATTGGACGGATCCACGGCAAAAACGGGGTACGTCGCCTGATCTGTTCGAAGGAGTCCGATCGAGGTGAGCCCGGTGCTGTCAGCGCGGCGAACTGCGGGTTGAGTGATTACATCCTGAATTCGATAAAGCCCGAAAACGTTCGAGCCGCGTTTGACGGCGACATACGCGACAGGATTCGTCAGCGGACCCGAAAATTTCACATTGCTGAACGGCCCGAATGGAAGAGTGAACGAGGGACTCCACGACGCACCCTCGTTTGTCGTGAGAAAGAAATCAAATGATGGAGGCGGGCCGGCAGCCGCGACATGCTGGATGTATGCCTTTCCAACAATCTGTGCAGGTGGGTCGGCGCTGCTCGCTGCGCTCTTGAACACCGGCGGATCAGCAACGTTACCAAGGTGCGGGACCGCTTGAAACAACGAGCAGCCGCCGCAGCGTCTCCCTGTCACCGGTCCGTCTACATGCGCAGGATTCGCAGCATCGGCCATGAGGAATGCTCCTTCATGCGAGACCGAGCCGGCCCACGTTTGCCCGCCGTCGGCAGAGCCTTTGATGTCGTTGTCCTGGGTTGCATAGTAGAGATCGAGGTGTGGCTTGTTTCCGCCAACCGCGCGCCCGGTCATCTCGCCGATCTGAAGCGCGGTGAAGCCGCCGTAATGGCTTCCGGTGAGCTTCCACGTTTTCCCGTTGTCCGGCGTGAGGTGCACGCCTCCGTCGGTTGCGAGCATGAACGGTCTTTCCTGCCCGGGTGTGAACGCGATGTCGGCCGGATCGCGGTGATCCATGCTCTGTGGCTGCGACCACTGATTCGTTCCACCGGGGACAGCGGTAGTTACCGCCTGGCGATAAATCGTGAATCCATCGCCAAAGTAGACATCGAAGTGAGTTGGATCACCATCGAGTCCGCGTCCTACCTCGATGTGTTTCTCGCGTCCGCCTCCATGCGGCGGCGTCGCCATCTTTTCCCAGTTCGCGCCGCCGTCCACCGTGAAATAGATCTCACGATCTCTTCCTGCATGGTAGAAGATCGGCCTGCCGGTCCACCATGGAGTCGCGAAATTCTGGAAATTGTATTCGCTCATCGAGTCGGGACCGCCCGCAGCCATCTGCCATGTCCCGTTGTTGAGGAACCAGAGCCGTATGTCGTCGGCAGCGACGCCCGTCGTGCGATTTACGACGAAGACGCCTCGTACCTTGGGGCGTGCGGGATCGAGCACCGTTCTCGAAAAGCTCGCACCGTTGTCCTGGCTGATCATGATCCCGCAGTCGGTTGCGACATGGAACGTTCGGGTAAGCGGCATGTGCGAAATCCCGCGTCCCCACGGACGTCCACCACAGCCCGGCGGCGGCCAGCCTGTTGGACGCTTCCAGCTGGCACCACCGTCAGTGCTGCGCCAGATACCCCCGCCGGACATCGTACGGAAATCATCCCGTGCCGTCGCGATCATGATGTTGGGATCGAGGGACGCAATGGCGACATCGAGCGGAGCGTATGTCGGAAATGCGTCGAGATGCTGGAAGCTGACGCCACCATTGAAACTTCGAAAAAGCCCGCCGCTCGCAGAGCCGACCAGAAGTCTTTTCCCGTCGGACTGGCTCACCGCGATCGCCACCGCTCGCCCGCCCTGCGGGACACGCGGCGGGGCGATGGTCACATCCGATTTGCTGCAGGCCCATGTGAGCGTGATGGCAATGCTGAGGACGATGCGTCGCATTTCCAACCTCCCGGAGCCTGAATTTTTTTCAGCTACCCGTTCATCCAGAATGTTGGCGATGAACGTGGCCCGCATCTATGGTCGATCCTTTGCGGGCAACTGCTCTTTTCTTATCAGGGCGCTCCC
>DASWQD010000391.1:0-16419 GCA_036398255.1 Gemmatimonadaceae bacterium
TCCAGCGCAAACGAATGGGCTCGCATTTCGGCGCTCTTCAATGAGATCGTCGAGCTCGATTCAGCCGACCGCGACAGGCGCCTCGCGGACATTGGTGCGACTGATCCCGCCCTGAAGACTGCGGTGGAATCGATGCTCGCGGCTGACGCCATGGCCGAGGGGCAGCTCGCGAAGTTCGATCGCGGAGTCTCGGATGTCGTTCGCCAGTATGCGGCGTCGGTTCCATTTGATTCCCGCGACCCGCTCGGTCTCGCGGGGACGACGATGTCGCACTTCCGTGTGATCGATCATCTCGCTTCAGGCGGAATGGGCATTGTTTATCGCGCGGAGGATATTCGTCTACACCGTCCTGTCGCGCTCAAGTTTCCGCTTCCTCATTACCAGGTCGATGCGGCGATGAAGGAACGGTTCATCCGCGAAGCGCAGTCGGCCGGCGCGCTTGAGCATGTCAATCTCTGCACCGTCTACGAAGTCGGAGAGAGTGACAAGGGTCTCTTCCTCGCCATGCCGCTGTATGCTGGAGAGACTCTCAAGCAGCGACTTGCTGCACGACAGCCGCTCGCCGTCGGCGAAGCACTCGCGATCGCGCGGCAGATTGCCAACGGTCTTGCGTGCGCGCATGACGCGGGAGTGATCCACAGAGATCTCAAGCCGGGCAACGTGATGCTGCTGCCGGACGGCACGGCCAAGATCCTGGATTTCGGGCTCGCCAAAGTAGGCGACATAAGCGTGACGAAATCCGGTGCTACGCTCGGCACTATCAGCTACATGTCGCCGGAGCAGATTCGCGGAGCGAAGGTGGACGCCCGCTCGGATCTGTGGTCGCTCGGTGTTCTTCTCTATGAGATGCTCACTGGAGTGCGGCCGTTCGCCGGTGAGCACGATGTCTCGATCGCTCATGCGATACTTCACAATGATCCGAAGCCGCCGGCGACTGTGCGCGATGGGCTGCCACGGCGGGTGCAGGACATGGTGCTCGCGCTGCTGCAGAAAGATCCGCGCAGCCGTTACACCAGTGCCGGCGAGGTGGCTCGAGACATAGAAGCAGTTCAAGGCGGTGCCGCTCCGGCATTCCAGCCGCCGCTTCAACCCCGCGCAATGACATGGCTGCGGAAGCGCCGAACGGCGATGGCGCTCGTCGCTGTGGCCGCCATCACTGCTGCGCTCGCCACAATGGCACCGCGGATCTCATCCGCTTTGAACAAGCCCACAAAAAACGCCGAGGCACATCGATTCTATCTTAGAGCTCTGGAGTACGAGAAGCATGGAACGATGTGGGCGGCGGAATCACTGTACACTCGCGCGCTCGCTCTCGATACAGGGTTCGCCCTGGCACGTGCCCGACTCGCAATCGTTTACGCGGCGTGCCGCGCTGGAGGATCCCGCGATTGTTATGCGAGAAATCCTGAGGATCCCCTTGTCGATCGACTCGATCAGATCAAATCCCACGCTCAGGCGGCATTGACTCGCCAGCCGGGCCTTGCCGATGCGCATTTTGCGATGGGCCTCTACTGGGAGCAGCGGGAAGAGCCGGACCGCGCCCTCGCTGAATACAAGCTCGCACTGAAAGGCCTCGGCAAAAGCGGTGATCTACATGCGGCAATCGGGCGTGCATATCGCTCACAGGGCAGGTGGGATGAGGCCATCGAGGAGCTCGAGCGCGGAATAGCAATCAATCCCGACGACGTGATATCGATGGCGGATCTCGCGACTACTTATTCCCGTCTCCGCCGTTACGAAGAATCAGCGCGAATGTGGGAACGATATCTGGCATTGTCACCGGACGCGTATGCGGCGTGGATCATCAAGGGAAATGTCTATCTCCGGTGGCACGGCACCCTCGATTCTCTCAAGGCGATTTACGCGCGGCTGCCTCTCGATTGGCAGAAACGCAGCCATGGCACCCAAGTCCTGATCGCGCGCATCGAGAACCGGCCCCTGGATGCGATCCGTGCACTCGATGAAGCGCCGCCTCCGCTTGCAGAGGGAGTGGAACCGGAGCGGCCGCGCCACATCCTGCGTGCGCAGCTCTATTCGGAGATGGGGGATTCGACTCGCGCCCGTGCCTACTACGATTCAGCCAGGCTTGCTCTGAAGAAAGCCACGCGCGCCAGGGCACGCGATTTCAGAACGCAGATTTCGCTCGGACTCACATACGCGGGTCTTGGCCTCACCCGCGAAGCAAAGCGAGCGGCGGACAGCGCGATGGTGCTGATGCCGCCGTCGCGTACTGTTCCCGCGGGAACGACAGCAATGCGTGGCGCTGCGGAGATTTTTGCTCGAATCCCGGAATATCACGGCGCGGCGATCGAGCTTCTCGATCGATTGATGCAGATGCCGGCAGGACGGGAAGCATCAGTCCCGCTGCTTCGCATCGATCCCGAGTTCAAGACGCTTCGAGCCGATCCGCGATTCCAGCAGCTTCTCGCTAAATACTCGAGGTAACAGAAGCAGCAAGCACCACCTTCGTTTTCTCGAGGTCTTTCGTGCCGATGATGTCCACTCCGGCGGACAACAGGTCTCGGTACACGTTTGCGTTCACCGGAACATTGTGGGCTCTGATCACGATGCGAGGATTGTCTTGTCGCTGGGCGCGAATCCTGTCGAGCCAGTAGCGCGTCCCTTTCGATGTGCGCCACGCGCGGCCAACGGTCTTTCCATAGTCGAGACTGGCGAGTGCCGCATGATCCGGCGCTTTCGACGATGACTTTCCCGTTATCACCACCTGTGAGTGGAGCCCCGCGCTCTTGAGACGATCGACAGAAGGATACCAGCCAACCATTACGATCGAGATCTTGTCGCTTCGGGAAAGCTCCGGGTAACGCGCGATTGCCGCGACGAGCGAATCGAATGCTTCCCGCGAGCGCGTCTTGAGCTCGATGGTCAGGAGGAACGGCGTCTTGTCCGCGATCAAAGGGTCGCACTGGCTCACCAACCCGCTGAGCGGCGCGAGATATGTCGTCTCGAGTTGAGCCCCGCGCATCGCATCGAGCCGCTCGTGACCCAGCCGCAGCTTGCCGCTCACCAGAAAGACATCGGCTTCGACGCCCCGGTACCCAAGCGCAAGCGCATCGCTGAGCGGCCGCAGATTCAGGTAATCGTTGTGCGCGTAAGCAGGAAGATTGCCTCGCGGGCAAGCGGTCTGGGCAATCGCAGGGGTTGCAAGCGATCCGAGAAGAAGAAGAACGACCGCGCGCTCAACTGCCGTGATGTGACCTGCTCCTGCCGATGAAGAGCGCGACACCGAGCAACGCCAATGACAACGGCGGGACGATCACGAAGAAGAACGCAGGCTTCGGCCGTGGAGGTCCAAATGCGACGCTCGCGTATATCGCCACAGAAACGAGAGTGACGAGAAACGTCATTCGGTACAACATCATCCTTGTCACTTCCGACCAGCGCGGTGACAGAATATTTCCCACCATCATGGCGTCATAGGGTAGAAGGACCCACATCCCGATGAGCACGATCAGGAGCGCCGGCATGTTGTAACGCCCGGTGTGAATCATGAGCATCACGGAGAGCAATCCTCCCAAAATTGCCGTGATCAATGCCGCCTTTCGCATCGCACGGTAGCTGGTCATGCGTTATGCATCCCGCTGGAGCAGAAGCTCCTCGATTCGATAAGCGTGCAGAAAGTCATGTAGCGCCAGATGCCGGAACATGATGAAAACCGAATAGGCATTGTACTCCGAATGGTCCGCAGTTCTTGCCCAATCCTGCGGCGACAGCAGCTCAAGCCTTTCGACAAGCTTCCTTCGGTCGTCGGCGAACCGCTCGAGCGACTCCTCGAGATCCATCCCGAGAAGGAAATCGTCGGGATCCTGATCCCCTGGGAGATAGGGACGAATTACCGGCTGCGGCTCGCTCAGCATTCGATCCAGCCGTTCGAAAAACAACGCATGCACGTGCGCAAGATGACACGCGTGTTCGTGAATCGACCATCTCTTCGCCGATGGCCTCCGCTTGAGAATCTCCGCCGGAGCCTCCTGAACAAGAGGCACTACGATTTCAGGAGCCCGCCGAAGGGCGTCAACGACTGCCGCATGCTGAGACATCTACCTGCCCGAGACTTTTTCTCTGAGTTCTCTTCCCCAGTTGTGCACCACGACTGTCTGCGATTCGGCACCAGCACGCTTCAGCACAAGAAACTGTCCATTCGGAGCGACGTCGTAGTTGGGGTGCGTGGCGTCGGTGAGATAGCCGCCCCTGAGAGCGACTTTCCGGGCGCCGATGGAGAACTGCTCACCTGTGGTAACGCTGACCTCGACGATCTCGCCGGACATAGTCCGGTAATACAAGGATCTGCCATTACGTCCCCAGATCGGCTCCGAACCCCCGTTGTCGCTCACCTGAATGCGCGCACCAATCTGCGGGAATGGCCGCACGTAAATCTCGAATCGTCCACTCTCGTTCGACTGGTACGCCAGCCACCTTCCATCTGGCGACAGTCGCGGCATGCTCTCGGTTTCGGGGCCTACCACAACCGGAGTGACATTCCGAACACCCGAGTATTGGACGGCAAAAATATCCCGGGAATGCTTCGCGCCCGGTGCCGTGCGGAACAGCAGCCATTTCATGTCCGGCGAAACGATCACTTCGAATGGCTCGAGCTCCGGCTGATAAAGAAGCTCCGCCGGTCCACTTCCGTCAGCGGGCTGCCGCCAGATTCCTGTCTTGCCATCTCGAGAAGATATGAAGACCACCTGCCTGCCATCAGCAGTCCACTCTGGCCGTACGTTCACACCTTCGGTGGTGAGTCGCGTAAAAGTATTTCGCGCAACGTGATAGACCCAGATGTCGGTCGAGCTCTGCCCGAACAGCGTAATAGCGACACGTCCCCCGTCCGGAGAAAAACGAGGAGTCGTATAGGTCGCCGGCTCCTGAATCAACGGCAGCGCCAGTGTGTCACCCGCGTTGACTCTCACCGGCAGGAACTGAGCACGCCCGCGCAGGTACGCGATGGTGCCTGATGCTGAGAGCGAAGCCTTCGCACCTGCCGTCCAATCCATCAGGAGACCGTCATCCAACTGGACCGGATCTCCTTTCGGTCGATGTGCGCGGTTGTCAAATGGCACCGCCATCAGCCCGCCGGACGGTGAGACGTAGACGAACTGGTCGCCGATGACTGCCAGTGGCACCGCCATGACGAGTTCGAGCTCGGTGACCTTCCCGTCGCCAAGTGTGAGGACCGACAGGCGCGGCACGGCGGACGTCGAGCTGCCGCTCGCGGAAGCAATTGCCCTTCCGCCCGGTAGAACCAGTGGCCAGCGTCTACCCGTCCTTCGCTGGGTCGAGTCGAAAGTCGAGACGCGCTCCGCGGTGCCACCGGTCGCGGGTAACGACCAGATCCCGCTGAACGAGCCCACGTAAATCCTCCCCGACTCGCTCCACGCCAATCCATACGGAACGGCGCTGCCCGTTGTGCCCACTGTCATGACGGGTCCGCCATCCACGGCCACCTTCTTGAGCAGGTTTCCCTCAGTGAATGCCAGCCAGCGCCCGTCCGGCGAGAATGTCATGTTCCGCGCCGAATTCGGGGCGACCTCGCGTGCCGATAGATCGCTCACCCGGCGGATATACAGGACGCCCCTGGTGGCCGTGAATCCGATCAAGTCGCCTCCTGGCGATACGGCGATGGTCGTTCCGGTCAGCACGTCGTCGATGCGGACACCGGGCGGAAGATCGAAGTTCGAGCGGATAACGGGCGCAAGAGCAGGCTTCGGCCTCCACACATATCCGGTCACCGCAACAGCTGCGAAGAACGCCGCGACGAGCCACGGCGCCATTTCGCGGATGCCCCATTTGCCCTTCGCTGCACTTCCCACCGCAACGGGCTGATACGACGTCGGCTCGGTCACGAGACTGCCGCGGCCATTCAGCGAATCGGAAAACTCCCTTGCCGTTGCAAAACGATCGGCCGCAAGCTTCTCCAGCGCATGTCCCACCGCGGCATCGACATGAACAGGCACACTCGGCCGACGCACCCGCAGGCTCGCCGGCTTCTCGGTCAGCAGCTTCGCGATGATCGCCTGTGATGTGCTCGCCACGTGCGGCGGATCTCCCGACAGCATCTCGTACGTCATCGCGCCGAGCGAGTAGATGTCGGTGCGACCATCGACGACGCGATCGCCGGTCGCCTGCTCAGGACTCATGTACTGCGGTGTGCCGAGTGACAGTCCAGTCTGCGTAATGCGCGCGCCGCCTGCATTGCTCACCGCGAGAGCAATTCCGAAGTCGGCAATGAGCGGCTGGCCCTCGAGCATCAGAATGTTCTCGGGCTTCAGGTCGCGATGAATGACATGATGCCGGTGCGCATAGTCGAGCGCGCTCGCAATCGCTGAGGCGATCCGCACTGACTCATCCACTGGCAGCTGTTTCTCGCGATCGAGTCGCGATCGCAGGCTCTCTCCATCCACGTACGGCATCACGTAGTAGAGCAGGCCGTTCACTTCCCCCGAATCGAACAGCGGCAGCAGGTTCGGATGCTGGAGATTCGCTGTCACCTGGATCTCGGCCAGGAATCGCTCGACGCCAAGCACTGCACCAAGCTCGGGGTTCAGCACCTTGAGCGCGACGTTGCGGTGATGTCTGACATCGCGCGCGAGGTAGACCGTCGCCATACCGCCGCGTCCGATTTCGCGGTCGATCTGGTACCTGTCGGCGACTGCTGATGTCAGGCGGCTTACGTCGTCGGCCATCGGGCGCCCTCTGGGAGAGGCGCCTAATATAGATAGGCCGCGGCTGCTACGCCCTGGACTTCTCCGGCAACGGGTCGCCGAGCCCTATCTTCTCGACAAGGGGCCAGTAGCGCGGATCCCCGCGAATGGAATCGAGCCGCGGATGAATCCGCAGCAGTATCAAGCCCGGCGCCCCTTCATTCACCGCGATTTCCAGCCACTTGTAGGTGTCGTCGACATCGCCCAGGCTCGCGTGCAGCACGGCAATTCCCCAGGCGGAAACGAGACGGGTCATTCTCGCCTCGACGAGCTCCGCAAGAATCCGCCGCGCCTCGGATTCGTTTCCGCTTGCCGCGGCAACATGAGCGAGCCCGAATGATGGCCCGGCTATTCCGCCAGCCAGACGGCGCCCCTCCTCGTACTCGGCGCGAGCTTCATCGAAACGGCCAAGTGCCTCGAGCGATCGCGCGAGCCCGGTGTGCGTACCGTCGAAGCGCGCATCGAGCTCGAGCGACATTCGATAATGCACGATGGACTTCTCGTATTCACGGGCGAAGTAGTACGCGTCGCCCGCGCCGGTATATACCAGCATCGACAGCGGATCGAGACTGAGAGACTTGTTGATTGCAGCGAGTGACTCGGGAATTCTTTCGTACGAATAGAGGCAACGGCCGAGGAGATTGTATGCAGCAGCATGCCCGGGATTGAGCTCGACTGCTTTCTGCAGCGACTTGAGGCCTTCGGCAAGCTCCCCGGTGTGCGCCAGAAGAAGACCTCTCGACGCGTGTGCATCGGCAAGGGCCGGATCTATCTGGAGCGCCTTGTTCACGGCGGATAGCGCCTCTTTCTTCGATTCGACAGCCGGTGCAAGTCCGCGTATTGCCCGCCAGGTGATGCAGTCCGCGAGTGCGCACCACGCAAGCGCAAACCGGGGCTCGAGCTCGAGTGCGCGAAGTGCAAAACGCTGCGCCACATCGACGGCGTCGACAGATCCCGACAGGAGAACATGCCGCGCCTTGAGGTATTCCAGGTGCGCTTCGGCGTTGATCGAGTCGCGCTTTGCGAGACGCGTCTCTTCGACGGGCGAAAGTTGTATTGCAATCGCTCGAGCAACCGTCTCCGCGAGCTCGCCCTGGAGCGCGAGAACGTCCTCGAGCTCCCTGTCATAGCGCTCCGTCCATATTGCTTCGTCGGTTCGCGCCGAAACGAGCTGCACGGAAACACGCACGCGATTGCCGACGAGGAGCGCCGATCCCTCGAGGACCGCGTCGACATTGAGCTCGCGCGCAATTTCCGGCAGCGGCTTCGCGACGCCCTTGTACGACATGGCTGACGTCCGCGAGATAACGCGCAACGCCTTGATGCGCGCGAGATCCGAGATGATCGACTCGGTCATTCCATCCGCGAAATATTCCTGCGTCGCATCGTTCGACAGATTTCTCAGCGGCAGAACGGCGATTGCACGAACGACGTCCCGCGGCGGAAGAGCAAGCGCACCGGTCGGAACTCCATCGCGGATTCCGCGCAGCGTCTGGCTGACGAACGCCGCCGATGCCGGACGCTGGTCAGGCTGCTTGCGCAGGCACTCCGAGATCAACCTGTCGAGAGCGTCAGGAATATCTGGCCGCAGTGACTTCGCCGGAGGCGCCGCTGTATTGATGATCGCGAACATCAATGACTCGGGACGATCCTTCACGAACGGACGCTTGCCAGTGGTCATCTCGAACAGCAACACGCCGAGCGCATAGATGTCTGTCCGCGGATCGTCCGCTTCACCGAACAGCTGCTCGGGAGCCATGTAGGGAAGCGATCCAACCACCATTCCCGGCTCCGTCATTCGCCCCGTTGCCTTTCCAGCCGACAGAAGCACCGCCAGGCCGAAATCGAGAATCTTGGGATGGCCATCGGCGGTGAGCACGATGTTTCCGGGCTTCAGGTCGCGGTGAAGAATTCCATGCCGGTGTGCGTTGTCCAGTGCATCGGCGATCGATGCTCCCATCGAGAGAATGCTGTCTACGGGAAGCGGCCCTTTCTCGAGACGCGATTCAAGCGTGCCTCCCGCCACGTACTCCATGACCAGGAAGTCGAATCCTCCTTGAACATCGAAGTCGAAGATGGTCGCGACTCCGGGATGAGAGAGCCTGGAGAGCACGAGCGCTTCGCGCCGGAAGCGCTCGCGGCGGGTCGCATGGCCCAGTGTGCCGCGCAGCAGCATCTTGATCGCGACATCACGGTCGAGATTGTCGTCGTGCGCTTTCCAGACCTCGCCCATGTCGCCTTCACCGATGACTTCGAGCAGGCGGTATCTCCCGAGAACCGAACCGGGCTGGAGTGTCAGGGCTGTGCTGGAGTTCGTAGCCACTCTGGCAAAACTAGCAGTATTATCCTCGAATGCAGAAAACACTCTGGAGCGCCGCGGATCGCGAGGAGCTCCTCGCGCGCGTGAACCGGCTGGAGCCCACTAGCTTTCCCCGCTGGGGAAAAATGACTGCGCCGCAGATGCTCGCCCATCTCACCGACTGGATGATGATGGCGAAGGGCGACCTTCCGACTCGGTTTCTGAACAAGTTCCTGCGGTTCCGCCCGGTGAAACACCTCGCCATCTACTGGCTCCCCTTTCCAAAGGGAGTGCCAACGGCTCAGGAGCTCATCACCCGAACGCCGGCGGAGTGGTCAGCCGAGCGCGCTACGTTCTGCGAGTACCTCAATTCGTTCGAGTCGATGCACCCTGACGGAGCATGGCCGGTGCATCCGGCATTCGGAATGCTGACGCCACCGGCCTGGGGAGTTCTAGGCTACCGTCACACCGATCATCATCTGAGACAGTTCGGAGTGTAATTTCGTCAGCACGTCCCGTCAGCTTTCGATCGTCACAACGTGAGCCTGGATTTTCGCGTCGATTGCTCCCCTCCCGAACCTGGCCGCTATGGCCTCTTCCGAAGCATCGACCGCTTCGCCGAGCCGTGAAGCGTCGCGCGATTCGATCTCGTCTCTAAGCGGCGTTCCCTCGCAGTACGCGACCGCCGGCACACGTGGCGATGCCGCCCGGCTCCGTGCCGTTACAGTCTCGATCCGGGGCTGGTTGGAGAACGCACTCCTCTCGAGATCCCGGGCAATAACGTCACGGTCATGATATCCATGCGGCGTGCGCGCCATGAATCGCGGGGGATCGTCCGGAAATACCGTCGCCAGGGCATTCGTCACCGTGTCGGCGAGCTCGTTTTCTTCAATCCGATCCCATACGTTGAAAATGAAGACGCCTCCGGTGCGAAGCACTCGACATGCCTCCGAAAAAGCCCTGGGCTTGTCGCTGCAGAACATCACGCCGAACTGGCACACGACAGCGTCGAAAGCTCCATCGCCGAACGGGAGCGCCATCGCATCCGCCTGGCGCCATTCAATGTCGCCGGCATTCGGGAACATCGACGCGTAGTCGAGCATGGGTTGATTCAGGTCTGTGGAGACGATCTGCGTGCTCCGGGACAGCGAAGCCGCCATGGCACGCGTCAGTACTCCCGTTCCGCACGCGACCTCCAGAACCGTCGACGGAGCGAACGTCTCGAGCCTGCTCACCATGTCGGCGGCATAAGGCTCGAATATCAGCGGCACGAGGTAAGTGTCGTAGGCCTTTGGGAGCGAGCTCCCAAAAACGCTGTCGCTCACCTCATTCAGCGTGCCGCTGCTGGGGCTGCGGCAGCAGCTGTTGCGGCAGCAACCGCAGCAAGCTCGGGGATCGACATCGCGATCGCCTTCTCTTCGTCGTTCATCTCCGGCATGATGTCGCCGAACAGCGGCGTACTGAGATAACGCTCGCCAGTGTCGGGAAGCATGCAGAGAATCACCGATCCCTTTTCCGCTCCCTTTGCAACTTCGAGTGCCGCTGCGAACGAACCGCCGGCGGAAGTTCCGACGAAAATTCCTTCCTTCTGCGCGAGCTCGCGGCTGGCCTTCATTGCATCCGGGCCCGTAATCGTGATTACCCGATCCACGTAATTGGCTTCGAGCGCATCACCAGTGAGCTTCGGGATGAAATCCGGACTCCAACCCTGAATCGGATGAGGCTTCCACGACGGATGCCGTGACGCAGGTGTACCGTCGTCGTTTCTGTCCTGCTGCGCCCCGCTTGTAACCATTGCCGCATCGGCCGGCTCGGCGAGAACTACCTGGGTCTCCGGACGTTCCTTCTCGAGCACTCTCGCGACGCCCTTGAGTGTTCCGCCCGTTCCGAACCCGGTAACCCAGTAGTCGAGACGCTCTCCCTTGAAGTCCTTGACGATTTCCTTCGCTGTAGTGCGCGAGTGGAAATCAGCATTCGCTTCATTCTCGAACTGGCGCGTGAGGAACCACCCGTTCCTCTCGGCGAGCTCTCTCGCCATCTTCACCATTCCCGTCGCGCCCAGCGCCGGCGGTGTCAGCACGACCTTCGCTCCGAGAAATCGCATCAGGCGGCGGCGCTCGATGCTGAAGGATTCGGCCATGGTCACGACGAGCGGATATCCCTTCGCTGCGCACACCATTGCCAAGCCAATTCCGGTATTCCCGCTCGTCGCCTCGACGACTGTCTGGCCGGGTTTCAGCTTCCCGGTTTTCTCAGCGTCTTCGATTACGCCGAGGGCAAGACGGTCCTTTACGGAGCCGAGTGGATTGAAGGCTTCGATCTTTACATAGAGATCGACTCCCTGCGGCGCGAGCTTGTTGATGCGGACAACCGGAGTGTTGCCGACGGTCTCGAGAATGCTGGAGAATCGGGTCATTGGAAGTCAGGCCTCGGAATGGTCTCGTCAAATGGTATCGTGCCCCACGTTTGACGCGCAGTCAAGGCGTCTGCATTCTTGGAGACCCCGAAGTCAGGCTGTTCAGACTTTTTTCAGGAGACTCAATGCGTTCAGCAACACCACGAAAATGGTACCTGCTGCTCCTTGCCGGCTTTGTATTGTCGGCTGGATCAGCGCCTTCAGTCAGCGCGCAGGGTAATGCACCGGCTGCATCGTCCGCCGACCTCGACGCGGCACGCACTGCGCTTGCCAAATACAGTGATCCTCTCGCGGCAGTCAAGGACGGATATTTCTCCACCCTCGCCTGCATCGACTTTCCAAAAGGTGCCAAGGATGGTCCGATCGAATATCCGCCGGGCGCGATGGGCGTTCATTTCCTGAACCCCGCCAACATCGGGCCGAAGCTCGATCCCGCGAAGCCGCAGGTGCTGATCTACGAGCCGGTCGGCGACAAGCTCGTGCTCACCGCAGCGGAATGGTTTGTACCGGTGGCGGTTGCGGGCGGGACGGCGCCGTCGATCTTCGGCCAGACTCTTGCCGGTCCGATGGATGGACACGAGCCTATCATGCCCGCGAGTCTCCGGCACTACGATCTGCACGTGTGGCTGTGGAAGGACAACCCGCGCGGCATGTTCACATCCACCAACGCGAATGTGAAGTGCGCACCGAAGGCGACGTACACTATCGCCGTCGGTGAGGAGCACAGCAAGCACTAGTTCGCGAGGAGAATTGCAATGTACAGGATGATCGCGGTTTCTCTTGCAGGAACCGCACTGCTTTCCGCATGCGCCTCGTCCGCCAATCAGCAGGCGAGCGCATCTGCGTCGAGTAGCTCGATGACGTTCTTTCTTACCAGTGTCGGAAGTGGTAAAGGCGCAGACCTTGGCGGCCTCGCTGGTGCTGACAAGCATTGCCAGGACCTGGCTCAGGCCGCGGGCGCCGGAGCGCATACGTGGCACGCGTACCTGAGTGCGAGTGCAGCCGGCGGAAGCGCGGCGGTGAACGCGCGCGACCGCATCGGAGCTGGGCCGTGGCGAAACGCGAGCGGTGTCGTGATCGCGCAAAGCGTGAGTGACCTGCACAGCGCGAACAACAACCTGAACAAGCAGACCGCACTCACCGAAAAGGGCGGGACCATTCCCGGTCGTGGCGACTCGGTGAACCAGCATGACATCCTCACCGGCTCGTCGGCGGAGGGGAATCTCGCAACTGGCGAAGGCGACATGACGTGCGCCAACTGGACGAGCAGCAGCACCGGTGCGGCCATGGTCGGCCATCACGACCGTATGGGACTTCGCGATGATGCCCCGTCGAAATCGTGGAATGCATCTCACCCGTCCCGCGGCTGCAGCCAGGAGAATCTGCGCGGCTCCGGCGGGGCAGGGCTGTTCTACTGTTTTGCAGTGAACTAACACAACTACGGAACATCTCAACACGGAGTGTCAGGTTTTTTAATAGAGCCGAGGGTAGAGGGATTGCAATTGCAAGATTTTGTCAATATCTTGCAGTTGCATGACCCCCGCGCTCCGCAGCCCCGCCCCCCAGCAGGCACCGGTCCTCGCGACGGCCGCGCTCGCCGCTGCACGCCGGCTCGAGCTGCGAAACAAGCAGCTTGCCGAGATCATCGGCACCAGCGAAGCGTTCATTTCGAGATTGAAAAGCGGACGCGGCCTCGACCCGCAGCGCACGGAAGGACAGCTCGCGCTCCTCTTTCTCCGCCTCTACCGCTCACTCGACGCGCTGATGGGCGGAGACGACACCAAGGCGCGCGCCTGGCTTCACGCACACAACGATCACCTGCGCGGCGTTCCGGCTGAGCGCATACGCACCGTCGAAGGGCTCGTGGATGTCGTCCAGTATCTGGACGCTATGCGCGGGCGACTCTGAGCTGCGGCCGCTTCGCCTCTCGCCGTGGCGAGTGGTGGAAGCGCAGCATCAGGTCTCGACGCGCAAGCTCGTAGACTCGACTGAGGAACAGATCCTTCTCGAGGAAATGATCGATCAGGCGAAGCCGCCCGACATCACGCGCGGAAAGATTCACTACCTCCTGTTCACTCCGTTCCGCTACCCGCCGCTGCCGCATGGCTCGCGATTCGGCAGCCGCCATGAACGCGGCATCTGGTACGGATCGCTCGAGCTGCGGAGCGCGTTCGCTGAAATCGCCTACTATCGCCTGCTCTTTCTCGAGGCATCCCGCGCCGAGCTCGGCACAGTCACCACCGCGCTGACTGCGTTCACTGCAACCGTGCGCACGCTGCGCGGCGTCGATCTCACGAAAGCGCCGTTCGACAAATACCGATCGAAGATCGCATCACCCGTTCGCTACGATTCCACCCAGCCACTCGGCGCCGAGATGCGGGCGGGAGGTGTCGAGGCGTTCACGTATCCGTCAGCACGCGACACCGAAGGCGGGACTAACGTGGCTGCGTTCGTTCCGTCGGTTTTCGGAAGGTCAAAGCCGAAGCTGCTCGAGACCTGGCATTGCGCTGCATCGCGCGAGCGTGTGGACCTTACACAGGGCGATTACTTCACCCGGCGGCGATTCCAGTTCATGCGCGCGCAATTCCTCGTCAGGGGCGCTCTTCCCTCCCCTGCCGTGTGACAAAAGCAGAGCAGCTCAGTACAGAAGGAACTGCTTGCTGCTCTCCTTGAACTCGGCCGCTTCCCTGTCCCATCGCGCCAGAAGCGCGGCAAGCTGTCCGCTCTCGATGGCCTGTCTCACCTTGTCGGTGCCCGTGAGCCGGTCGATGGAAGGCCGCCATGCGAAGTCCTTCAGATGCTGGCGGCGAATCTCGTCGATGAGCAGAAGCGACGTCGCGACAGGCCGATACGCCTGCCTGTCCGTGATCGCGAGCCGGATTGCCGGAATCGTCAGGCCTTTATGCTTTGCCGCCGTCGGTGCAACAGCCATCGTGATCGCCTCGAAGCGAATGCCGGGAAGATTGCGGGCGTTCATCACGCGCGCGACTTCCGCCGCATTGAGCCACGGCGCACCTATCTGCTCGAACGGCTGGTCCGTGCCGCGGCCTTCAGACAGATTCGTCCCCTCGAAATAGACGGTTCCCGGATAGTGAGTCAGCGCGGCGAGAGATCGGAGGTTCGGCGAGGGGTTCGTCCACGGAAATCCGGTCTGGTCGAACCACTGCGACCGCTTCCAGTTCTTTGCCTTGATGACGATGAGGTCCGCGCCGATTCCATGCTTTTCATTGAACATCTTCGCGAGCTCGCCCACCGTCAGTCCGTGGCGCGCCGGGATCGGGTAGATGCCGACGAACGACGTGAAGCCGGGCTCGATCAGCGCGCCTTCGACGATCTCACCGCCGATCGGATTGGGGCGATCTAGTACGACGAAGGGAATTCCCTTTTTCTTCGCCGCTTCCATCGACAAAGCCATGGTCGACACGTACGTCCACGTTCTGCCTCCGACCTCGAGCAGGTCGTACACGAGCACGTCGACGTTCTTGAGCATCTCCGCATTCGGCGCGCGATCCGTTCCGCCATAGAGCGAGTAAACGGGCGCTCCGGTTTTGGAATCGACTTCGTTCTCGATCTTCGCACCGGCTGCATCCGTCCCGCGAATCCCGTGCTCCGGCGCGAAGAGCGCAACGAGCTTGAGATCCTTGTGATTCGCAATCAGGTCGATGTCCGGCGTTCTCGATCTGTCTATCGCGCTTTGATTGGTGATCAGTCCGACTCGCTTTCCTCGCAGAGTCTCAGGCAGCTCGGAGAGGAACACCTCGATTCCGGGCACGACGGTTCCGGTCGCAGGTGTGCTCGACACCTGCGCAGGCGCACACGAGGCCAGCAGAAGGATTACCGATGCAGCTGCCGCAGCTCTCATTGATCGTGTCCGTGTGTAGTGGTAGTGGAGAGTTTTCAGTCGGGACTTAATATGGTTTTCGTGCCGAGTTTGGCGAGCCACACGGCCATGCCGGAACGATAGCTGCAATATCGCGCGATGGATATGCCATCTGCTGATGTAGTGATTGTCGGTGCAGGTGCCGCGGGCCTGATGGCCGCGCGCGAATTGAAACAGCGCGGCAGGAAAGTCCTCCTTCTCGAGGCGAGCGCCCGGGTCGGCGGCCGCATTTTGACGCGAAGAGTTGCACGTGCAGGAGTACCGATCGAGCTCGGCGCGGAGTTCGTGCATGGCGAGGCGCCGGAAACGAAACGGCTGCTCGACGAAGCACGGCTCGTGACTGTACCGGTTTCAGGCGATCACTATCGCTCGGACAACGGCAAGCTCTCGGACCAGGGTTCGGCCTGGGAGCGAATGCGCCTCGTATTCCGCCACCTCGGCAGGACTCGAAAGCATGACCGGTCGTTTCAGGATTTCCTCGACGAGCGTCCCGGCGGACCGGCGCTGAGGCGCGAGCGCGAGCTGGCTCGCGGATTCATTCAGGGATTCAACGGTGCCTATTCGACACTGATCAGCGAGAAGTCGATCGCGGATCAGGGTGATCCAACCGAGGGAGCCGCTGAGGCGAGCCGCATTGTGAAAGGATATGACGCTCTCATCGAGTATCTCAGGAGCGATGTTGAAGACGACATTCGATTGAGATCGCAATGCACGCGTATCGTCTGGGACAGGTCGAGCGTGACGGTTACCGACAAGAAGGGTCGCTCCTACCGCGGGCGGGCGGTGATTCTCGCGGTACCGCTTCCGATGCTTCAGGACGAGAGCATCGCACTCGACCCGGATATTCCGGAGCTTCGGAAGGCGGCGCGACAGCTCATGATGGGGCAGGTCGTCCGTGTCAGTGTGGTAGTGAAGGAGCGCTTCTGGGAGAAAAAGGCCGAGGAGGCATCGTACATTCACACGCCAATGCGTCCGTTCAGCGTGTGGTGGACACAGAATCCGCTTGTCGCTCCCGTCATTACCGGATGGGCCGGTGGTCCGCCGGCTGTCGAGCTTGCCGACAACGATGATGTGGAGGACGCAGCGTTGCGCGAGCTCGCGCGAG
>DASWQD010000392.1:0-2587 GCA_036398255.1 Gemmatimonadaceae bacterium
CACGGCTGAAGGCTTCACCCACATCCGCCGCTTCACGAAGCTGAATGCAAGCCTGAGCTACGCGCGGATCGCGGATCCCGACAGTGCGGGCAGAATGTTCCGGATCGCCGACGCAAGCTTCGACTCGTTCGATCCGCCTCTCAGCGTGAAGAAAGTCAGCGGCGACGTTCGCCATGTCGGTGATTCCATCTGGCTCAAGTCACCGGCTTTCCAGCTGACTTCCTCGCGGGGAAACATCCCGCGCGGCAAGCTGGTGTGGGGCGGTGGAATTCCGATGCGCTACGACATCCACATCGTCGGCGAGCAGGTGGCGATGAGCGACATCGCGTGGATATATCCGACTCTTCCGACAACTGGTGGCGGACGCCTCGAGCTTTTCATCAACAATGTGCGGCATCCGCGGGTGATGGACTACGCCGTGAAGAACATGGATGTTCGCACCACGAGCTCGCGCCTGATCGGCGACATGACTTACGGCGTGGGCGGGCCGGTTCTCATTCTCAAGGATGTGAACCTCCGCGGCGCGCCGCTGGACTTCAGACTCATCCGTGTCTTCAACGGCAAGCCTTTCCCTGTGCCGTGGAACGGACAGCTGACCGGATACCTGCGCGGACCGGGTGGTCCGGTGAACAGGTTCAGGGTCAGCGAGACGAATTTCACGTTTGCCGACGCGAACGTCCCGGGGGCTGTCTCCCGCGCTTCGGCGACAGGAGAGCTCGACATCCTGCGCCCCGCCTTCACGGTGTTTCGCGGGCTCGACGTGAACATCGAGACTTTGGACCTGAGAACGCTTCAGGCACTGAGTCCCGCGTTTCTCGCATTGAAAGGAACGGTGTCCGGGTCCACGACACTGGACGACCTCTGGCTCGATGTTCGGTTCAGCGACGCCGACCTCGTGCATCACGATGGAAACCTTCCGATTTCGAGGATCACCGGTAGCGGCCGAATGACGACGCACGACACCTACATGTCGTACGACCTCGACCTCGAGGGAGCGCCGCTCAACATGACGACGCTCGCGAACTCGTATCCGGACATTCCCCTGCGCGGCAACTACACCGGACCGGTGAAAGTTGTGGGGCAGCCGGTGGATCTCGGGGTCGACCTCTCGCTCACCGGAGCAGGTGGCACGATCACCTACAAGGGGAGAGTCGACAGCAATCTTCCGACGTACGGTGCGCACGGAACGGGAACAGTTGCGAATCTCGACCTGCGCACGCTGCTGGAGAATCCAAAGGCACCGAAGACACTGCTCGGCGGCGACTATTTCATCGACTTTGTCGGCGACTCCCTCGTGGTTGGAACTGGTACCATCGGCGGGTCGATGACCGGCACCGTGGACAGACTCAAGATTGCGTCATCGCGTGCGAACGTCCGGTTGAACAATGGCGTCGCGCTGATCGATACGCTCATCGTGAGGAGCGACGTTGCGCGCGCGAATGCCTCAGGCAGTGTGGGACTCATTCCGGGAGCGGAAGGCCGGCTCTCGTTCAACGTTTCGATCGACTCGCTTGCCGACGTGAAGCGATACATCGGCCGGAACACTGCGCTTGCGACTGATTCGCTTCAGGGCGCCCTGCGGGTGACGGGCGAGCTCAAGGGTACGAAGGACCTGCTCTCGCTCGATGGAACGATGAGCGGAAGGGAGCTGTTCCTGAGCGGTCGAAGCGTCGAGCGCATCACCGGAAAGTTTTCCCTTGCCGGTCTTCCCGATAATCCCGCCGGGCAGATCTCATTCAATGCCGACACCATTCGCGTGGGCGCGTTCGGCTTTACCGCGCTGAACGCGAACGCCAACGTGACTTCCGCCAACACGGCGAGCTTCACGGCGCGGCTCACGAGTGAAGGCGGTGTGGTCTCGAACATCGGAGGCAGCGCACGCCGCGCAGCGGACACGACTTTCGTCGCGCTCGACAGCGGCACCGTGACGATCGCAAGCGGCAGCAGCTACTTCCTCGAAGCTCCCGCCCATGCCGTGATTCTTCCGCGCGGCGGAGCGCTCGATTCGCTGATGCTGCGACACTCGAGCACAGCGCGGCTCGCGATCAGGGACGTGCGTCTCACCGGCGACTCCGTGCGCGGAAATCTTCGCACCGACAGCGTGGACCTCGGAGTCTTCGAGGCGTTCGTCCCGGGATTCCAGCGAGCGCACGGCTCGCTCGTCGCGAACGTGGACGTTCGCGGAACGGTGAAGCAGCCTATAATCGACGGTCAATTCCGCATCAAGAATGCGTCGGCGACGCTCACCAACCTCGGTCTCTCGGTCGAAAAGGTGAACGCCGACGTTCTGCTCGAGCGCGACACTGTCTTCATCCAGCGCATGCTGGCAGAGACCAGCCGCGACCGGCGCGGAACCCTCGGGGTGCAGGGTTTCGTGAGCCTCGAGGAGTACACGAACCCCGTGTTCAACCTCCGGGCGCAGGCTCGCAATTTTCACATCATCGAAAAACCGGGCCTGGCGTCGCTCGACATCTCGACGGACCAGGACCTCACCCTCACGGGTCCGTACCGGCGGGCGCGGGTCACTGGCGCGGTCCGCGTGGACCGCGGGACGATCTACATCCCGGAGCTTCTGACCAAGCAGATC
>DASWQD010000393.1:0-3633 GCA_036398255.1 Gemmatimonadaceae bacterium
TTCGAGCGAGCTGCCCGACTCGTCTCAGGGAAACCAGACGAAGTAGAACCTGACGGACAGCCGAATGCACGCAACATTCCGATCGGCACACTGCACTCGAACATCGATTATCATCTCGCGCTGGCCTACTACCTCAAGGGAGACTTCGCGCGCGCGTTGCCGATCTACGCACGCGAGCTTCAGGCGGCGACGAACGACGACCGGCGAGTATCAATCGCGCACTGGTATTACATGGCGTTACGACGCCTTGGGCGTGACGCGGAAGCAAGAGAAGTGCTGCGCTTTGTAAAGCCCGGGATGGAGATCATAGAGAACGACACCTACCACAAGCTTCTCCTGCTGTATCGCGGCGAACTTCCAGCGGATTCGATTCTCGTTACGAGCGCGTCAGGGGAAATGTCGGTAACTGATGCCACCGCGGCATACGGCATCGCCAACTGGCATCTCTACAATGGACGGCGCGATGAGGCCACCGCGCTGTTTCGGCGGAGTGTTTCCGGAGGCCAGTGGGGAGCATTCGGCTTCATCGCGGCTGAAGCTGAGCTGGCGCGAATGGAGCGGGACTGATTACCGAGGATCGCCAACACCGGGCGCGTAGAGCGACTTGATTCGCTGCGCGCGGAAGATGTAACCGGGATTCCCGCTAATTCTCCAGACGAGATTTCCCGCCGCGTCATATTCTTCGACACTTCCGCCATTTCCGAACGACACGAGCGTGTGCCCGGCGGACAGCGCCTGAGTGCTTCCGCCAATCTGTGCGATGACGCTCGACACAGACGTATACGATGCACTGAGCCGCGCGGTGCGGTTGCCATCGTTGTACTCGTACTGCTCGGTACGGCTGCTCGCTTCGCCGAGGTTGTCGAGGAGCTGAAGCCGGCCTGTTCCCGTGAACCGCACGCCATGCTGCCGCGTGAATGCGGGAATGGTGACGTTCGCGAACGTGAACTGGTTTCTCGATCCACCCATTCGCCACATCACCGCGCCCGTGCGAGTGTCGATCTTCGTCACTTCGCTCAGGTTGCGGAACGAAATGAGCAGATTGCCGGCGCTGTCGAGATCGAGCGCGTTGCCGTGCGTCCAGTTGATCGATGCGCCCGAGAGATCCGTGGCGTCGAGCAGGCTCAAGTCGATCTCGAGATGGTCGAACGGGCTCCACTCGAAAATGATGTCACCGGTCGCATGCAGCCGCTGCACTCCGGTTCCCGTCACACGGGTCTGAGCTGACCGTCCCTGAGCGGTGAGGTCGACAGTCCTGACGTCGTCACACAGCAGCCAGTAGGATCCATCCGGCTGTGCGATCATGTCATGCAGGCGCGGCTGCATGTTGCGCGCGCACGTCAAAGTGCGGGTGATGTTGCCGAGGGGGTCGATCTCGAGCCAGCGTCCCTGCTGTCCGGACGGTGATGGGGGACGAAGCGTATACCTGCCGTTCGGCTGCGGCTGGAAGTTGAGCCCGATTCCATCCGGGAAGTGGCGATACCACACGACACGGCCCGTGTTGTCGATCACGATTCCGTAGTTGCCTGCCGCGAAGGCAATGTAGCCGGGGGCCGCGGCCGCGCCTTCAGCGACGAACGAAGGCAGATCGGGCGGGAGCGAGCCGGTGGTGAATGAGGCAACCTGACCGGCTGCCGTTCCGCACGCGTTGAATGCGACGGCCTGTGCCTTGTAAGGCGTGTTCGCTCGAAGGCCGAGTATGAATGTGGCGGTCACGCTGCTGTTCGACGGAAATGACGGCGTCATCTCACGCAACGCGTCATCCACGCCGAACTTCACGACTATGCTGTCTGCACCTGCTGCCGAAACGTTCAGGAGAACGCTCAGGACATTTGACGGATTCGCATCGACGGAATGACTGAGGATCTTCGGAAGGGTACACTCTTCATCCGGATCTACGACCCGCTCGCATCCGAACGCGATTGCCGCGAGAGCTGCGCCCGAGGCAATCCTACGGGCGCCAGGCCGGCTCACGATGAGCTCCGGTTGTCAGGCGCTTGAGCTCGGTTCCATCAGGATTGATGGTATACAGTCCGTCGACTCGAGAGAAAACGATCTTGCTTCCGTCCCGCGACCATGCGGGATCGAATCCCTCCGTAATGCGAACTACCTGCCCTCCCTGCGCCGGGACGAGCGCGATCTCCTTCTGCGCATTGGGGGCCGTGCGCAGCGAAAACGCGATGCGTGTGCCGTCCGGACTCCATGCCGGCTCTGCCTCCACTCCCGGTTCCGATGTCAGTAGCTTGAGATCCGTTCCATCTCTTTTCACTGTGCAGATGGAGTAATCCGTCGGGCCGCCGTTGCCGCAGGACAGAGCGAGGCGCTGACCGTCCGGCGACCAGGATGGATCGCGCGTCACCGAGGCGCCGGGAACAAGGAGCTGGACCCGAGTGGTTCCGGCTGGCGGAGTGAAGAAGACTGTACCCTGGTCCCCATTGACATACGCAATCACGTCTCCGGTCGGCGCCCAGGCCGGACTCTCTGGATAGGTTCCGGGAGTCGATACGAAGGTGAGCCGACGTAGTTCCGGGTCGAGTAAATACAGCCCTCCAACACAGTAATGGTAGTAGAAGTAAAAGTCGTCACAGACCGTTGTCGAAAAGGCGAGCAGTTTTCCGTCGGGCGCCCAGGTTGGTGAATGACCGGGCGCGAGTCGGATCTGGCCAGAGCCGTCCGGGTTGGCGAGAGCCAGCTGAGGGACTGCGGCCGAGTCAACGGAGTACGCGATCTTCTCCCGCCGCAGCACTGCAGAGCACGTGATGTCGATCGCAACCGGGACCACGACGCGACTGGAGACGATCACCGTTCGCGGGTTTTGCCCTGCGATATTACAGTTTGCCCCCTCGGGCTCAGCTATCGCGACGGTGTGAGATCCGGGAGTCAGGCGGCCGACGACAAAGGACCCGTTCGCTGCGATGGAAGACGGAGGTCGATTGTCGACTGTGATGGTGACAAGCTCTGGAATGTCGATGCCTGTCGTGCGCAGCGTCACCTGAATGCCGGTCGCCGCGCACGATACGACGAAAGCTACGGGCACGGTCTGACGCGCTTTCAGCTCGACGGTTCGCGGATTCTCACCAGCGACAGTGCAGTTCTCGGCTATCTGCGAGAGCTCGACTCGAACCCTGCCCGAGATGACCGAGAAGGAAGTGCCGGCGTTGCTTCCAAGGAAGCGGTGCTGGTCCGCGACAATGATTTCGTACCCGTCATCCAGATCACCGCCGCTGGTGGTAACCGATACCTGTATCGTTCCGGGTTGCGGTGGGGCGGTGGGCTCGTCACAAGCGGCCATCGCGAATGCAAGAAATCCGGCGACAACAAGCAGCAGCGTGCGTCGCGTCGATGTCATGGATGCCTCCTTGAGGCAGCCGGCTCGGTTATCAAACCAATAATCGACAACGGCTTCGCCGATTTGTCGAGAGCGAAATCGGCAACAACGCTCGGCGCAGGTTTTCAAGCTCGCATAGCTATCGAGTTCTAGCCCTCCGCGTCGTCGGGAACATCCGAATAGACCTGTGGTAGATTTCTGACGGCAGCCGGGCTGGAGACGCCCGCGAAAGTCAACAAAACAGGATTGGAGATCATGACAAGGCGAATTCTCTGTGCGGTGTTCCTCGCCGCGTCCGCCACGCA
>DASWQD010000394.1:0-13222 GCA_036398255.1 Gemmatimonadaceae bacterium
ATTCGTAAGTGACACCGTCACCCTCGAGAGTCTCGCGGCGTGTTGCGGCCTGGACTATCGTTACTCTGGCACCGGCACGTGCAGCACCGGCAGCGACACCGGGCAGAGTGTGCCACTCGTGGAGCAGGGATTCGCCATCGCGCCCCCGGGGATCCACATACAGGCTGACCTGGACCGCATTGGCAGATGAGCGAGCGTCGAGCGTCATTGACCGAAGATCCCGCTGACATCGAGCGGCGCGCAAAAGCGTGGCTCGCGTCCGGAAACCCGGAAGATCTCTGGCCCTCTGCCGATGTCGCGCGTCTCCCCGCAGCGGCCGGCGCGATCGAGAGAGCGATGAGGGTCCTTCTCGCTGGACATTCGACATCCCTCGGCGCTCCGAACGGAGCGGACGCGAACGAGATATCGCTTGCGGCGCTTCCCGCCGGCGTCGGCCCACTTCTCGGATGGCATGTGGAGAAGGGAATGCTCGACGTCAGCGCGCAGCTTGCCGCGCTCCTCGCGCGACATCTCGAGCACGGACGCAAGCGCGCCGACCGCATTGTCAATCAGGGGCTGCCTGCGCTTGCAGCGCTTCGCGAAGGTGGAGTCGATCCCTGTGTCATAAAGGGATTTCATTCGGCGCACGTGTACTTCCCCGAGGCAGGCGTTCGTCCGTTCGCCGACATCGATGTCATCGTCAAAGCGTCCGACATTCAGCGAGCCGACAGAATTCTTTCGTCGCTCGGCTTCGTTGGCGATGCGATGATCGATGTTCCGTACAAGCGAAGCTGGAGCGCTCCCGGCGAGGACGGGCGAACATGGTCGCTCGAATTCTGGCACGAGATGAGCCACTGGAAGATCGAGATTCACGATCGAATCAACTTCGAGGACCTCTTCCGGTATGGGGTGAGCCTCGACGTGCCCGAGTTCCTGAACGGTCTCTGGAGCCTGAACGGCGTTCCGATTCGAGTTCCCGGTCAGCCACTTCTCTTTGCGATTCTCGCGACGCATCTGTCGGTCGAGCTCTATGAGCGTCGAATGATCAGGCTGGTGGAGCTCGTCCTGATGATTCGGCGTGACATCGAATTGCGTGCGCTCGACTGGAAGGAGGCTGAAGATCTTCTCGATCGTCTGCGCGCGAAGCGATTCGCATATCCTGCCCTCGCGCTGGTGGAGCAGCTCGCGCCGGGTACTGTTGACGATGGTCTTCTGTCGCGCTCGCGGCGCGCGGCCACTCGACTTACGCGCTACGTCGTAGATCGGATAACTCCTGCAACGCCGCTGCTCGCCGATCGTGTCTCGCTTGCGCAGCGGATGATGTGGGTCTCGGGGATCGGCGAGACGATTCGACGCGTGGGCCTGATGGTTGGACCCGTGCGGAGTGTCCCATTTCCTGTCACGGTGCAATTCTATCGCAGGCGCGTCCGGCGACTGCTCGGCGGGCGCGTGTCGTTGAACATGCCGGGTGCACCTCCGGACGATCACGCGAGCGAGTGAACCCTTGGACGGCCGCGAAACAATGAAGTGAGCAGCGCGACTCCTGCCGCAAAGCTCACCGCTCCAGCGACGCCGAGCAGGAGACTGAAAGTGCCAAGTCTCAGGATGCCGCCGCCTGCGCTTGCCCCGAGTGCGCCGCTCGCTTCCGTGGCGAAATTCCGGAAGCCGGAAACAACGCCGTGTCGAGTCTCGGAAACGCGTTCCAGAACCACCTGATCGACGAGCGGAAAAACAGCCGGAGCAACAACGGTGAGTATCAGGTAAAGCGGGATGCTGATTCCGAGACTCGGTGTTCCAGCGAGCAGCCAGAGAAGCGGCCCCGGCACGAGAATCCACAATGCAAGCATTCGACTCGGACCGATGCGCTGAGCGATCTCGCCACTGACGGCGACGCCGAGCGCTGCGACCCATTGGCCCGAAGCCATGATCACGCCGACGCGCTCGACGGAAAGCTTCCACACATCCGCGAAGTAGATGTTGAAGAATGGAGTCATCATTCCGTAGCCCGTCATCCAGAGAGCGACAAGCGGAACGACGACTATTACCCAGACCGGTATCTCTCGCAGGGAAAATCTGGCGGTGTCGGCTCTCGCCTCAGGCGGACGCGCGTGCGCCGATGGAGACGCCCCGGCGGCGGCGCGCCAGAAGAGGATTGCACTCGCGAGCGTCACGATCGCTCCCAGGACGAGAGTGATTCTGATTCCTTCGAGAGAGCTGACCTCGAATGTGCGCTCGCTCCACGCCGGAAGCGCACCAGCTCCGGCAGTCCACAGGCCCCCTGTCGCGACGAGCAGAGCGACATTCCACGAGAGGACGCGCGCGCGCGAGCTCGCGCTGGTCGCCTGCATCAGCAGCGGCGCCGTGGCAACTCGCCAGCAGGATGTTCCCGCGCCTGCCGCAACGGCAGCAGCATAGATCAACGGCGTCGACGTGACGATGGCGCCGGCTATCAGCGCAAATGCGGTGACGATCGCGGCGAAAGTCAGTGCGAGGCGCGCACCTGCGCGGTCCACGACTGCACCAGAGGGAAGAAGGGCGATCATCCCTCCGATCGTGAGCGCCGCGGCCTGGTGTCCCATGACCGTCGTCGTCGCGCTCAGGCCCTTCAGGTAGAAGTTGAAGAGAAACCCATGAACGAAAAGACCGCACGCGAACAGCGCGTTCGCCGCGAGGAGGGGCGCGAGCGATCTCAGCGTACCCTGGCCGCGATCATATGGCGGTGAGGAAAACCGCGCCGTAATATCGTTCATCGAGGAATACGATACACGTCGCGAGCAATCGCGGTAACGGCTGCATGCTGTGCGATCCTGCCAATTCGCTCACCCTCATCCGTTTCACTATGCCGAGACTTCGTTCAGAGAAATTTCGATTTCCTGGTGCTCGCTCAGTCGTCATCGCGACTCTCCTGTCACTGCCGGCCTTTTCTCTCGAGGCACAACAGCGCGACAGCGCGGCGAGGGTCGATTCAATCCGCAAGCGGGCAACGCGCATCGATCCGATCGTCGTCACCGCGACAATCAATCCGGCGCCGATTGGATCTGCGGGTATTCAGACGACCGTCGTCTCGACAGCGAATCGGGCGACGATTGGACATGAGCTGAGCGACGCATTGCGACTGGTTCCGGGGGCGTTCGTCGATCTCGCCGCCGGGCCGGGAGGTCCCGCAATCGTGCGTCTTCGCGGCGGCGAAGAAGTTTTCACGCAGCTGCTCGCCGACGGCGTAAAGCTGAACGACAACGGCGGCTTCTTCGATATGCAGGGCATCGAGCTCGGCACGGTCGAGCGCGTAGAGATTGTGCCGGGCCCGCAGAGCGCGCTCTACGGATCGTCTGCGATGAGTGGAGTCGTGCAGCTTCTCTCGAGCGCCGGAGTGCCTGGTGTTTCCACGTATCGGGCGTCGATCGAAGGCGGCAGCGCAAGGATGCGCGGGACCAACTATCGTGGATCCGCTGCAGTGAGCGGTGGATCAGGACGCATCGGCTACTCTCTCGCCGGCGAATACGGATATGACCGTGGCATCTATGACATTCCGCACGACGTGAAATCCGCGAGCGGACTGGCGCGAATCGATGCGGCGCTCACGCCCCGCTCAGCTCTGACCGGAATCGTCAGGTACTTCGGTGTGGACGCAAACCTTCCTGTGCGCGATCCCGGAGCGACACGAGTTCCGCTCGATCCCGATGCGATGAACACACGCGATCGCTGGGTGACCTCGCTCCAGGCGACATCTGTCCAGGGACGCACGACTCACCGTCTTCGCGGGTCGCGCTTCGATCGCACGTTCGTCTACGACGACAAGCGGAACAACGTCGCTCCGGAAGGGACTTACCCGTTCTTCGTATTCGATGCGACGTTCCGCCTGCGCAGCGTACTGCAAAGGACGACGCTCGATTACACCGGCACGACTCGTCTGCCCGATGCGGGAAGTTTTACCGGTCTGGCGATTTCGTATGGCGCGCTGTGGGAGCGCGAATCGCTCAGAGACCGAACATCCGGAGAGTTTGGTGACGGAGACCAGAAGCTTTCGCAGTCCAGCGGAGCAGGCTTCGTCGAAATCCAGGCGCGGCCGTTCCCTCGACTCTCGGTGCTGGCCGGAGCGCGCGCGGAGAAATTCGAAAAGGTCGATCCGGAAATCGTTCCCCGCGGGAGTCTGGCATTCGATGTTGTCCCCGGTCAGCTCGCGCTACGCGCTTCAGCTGGCAGAGCGTACAAAGCGCCAAATCTTCAGGACGTCTTCGTCAACAATCCGTTCATCGAAAGCAACCCGTCACTCGGCGCGGAGACGAGCGTGAGCTATGAAGTGGGAGCCGACGCGAGCCTGATGTCGAGAATGATCACCGGAGGGCTCACGTATTTCCGGCAGCGCTACGACAATCTCATCCGGAACGTTCCGTTCGAAGGCACCGACCGCAGCATCAATCGCAATCTCGGCCGAAGCCGTGCGCATGGAATCGAAGCCACGGTCGGAATCCAGCCGCAATCAGGCTGGGAGATCGGAGCGAAAGGCGGATGGACGCGCACCGAGATCATCGACAACAGCGGGTTGTCATCCGACCAGTATCCGGAGGGAGAAGAGCTGCCGTTCCGTCCTTCCTACACCGCTGCCGCGTTCCTTCGCGTGCCGGTGCTCGGCAGAGGAGCAATCACTGCGCGCGGTATCGGAGTCGGAAAACAGACCGTACTCACTGAACGATTCAGTGGCAGTCGCGTCACCCTGCCGGGGTACGGACTGCTCAGCTTGATCGGTGAAGCCGCGGTCACTTCTCGCGCGACGGGTTATGTGAGAGTGGACAACGTGCTCGACCGTCAGTATCACACCGCGTTCGACCGGCCTGCGCAGGCGCGCGCAGTCACCATCGGCATTTCAATTCGTGAGGGCGATCGCTAGTCGAGCTTGAAAGTGCCGGCGATCTGAACTGCCTTGCGGGCAACCGAGCTCAGGGAGTTCGCAGCGGCTGCGATCTGATCGATGTTTCCGCTCTGCTCGTCAGTCGCTGCGGCAACCTGATGAACGGCGCTCGCGAATCCCTGGGTGCCAAGTGCGAGGTTGTCGAGACGGCGGGTCATGTCGACGACGAGGCGACCTGACTCTTCAACCGCGGCTTCAATCGCCGCGCTCCACTTCTCGGCGTCGATGACGCCCTGTTCGACCTGAAGGAACGACTGTCTTCCGTGGTGGGTTGCGTCGTTCACCATGCGGATAGTGCCGACCGTCCTCTGAGCTGACTCGCGCGACCGGTTCACGCGCTCTGCCATCGCTCTCGCGAGGAGGTCGGTGCGTTCGGCAGCTTCGGCCGAGTCGGCGGCGAGACGGCGGACTTCGTCGGCGACGACGCCGAAGCCTTCGCCCTGTTCACCGGCGCGGGCGGCTTCCATTGCGGCGTTGAGGGCGAGCAGCTTGGACTGCCGCGAGATCTTCTGGACCAGCGTGAGGAAGGCGCGGATCTCGTCGACCGCCGTGGCGAGGGCTTCGATGGACTCGGCGCTCGCGTTTGCGTCGTAGGTCAGGGCCTCGAGGCCTTTCGAGCTTTCGTCGAGGCGGGCTCTGTTTTCCTGGGCGAGACTGCGAAGCCGGCGTTCCCTTCGGAGCCCTTCCTGGGCTCGTCCGCGGAGCGAGCTGGAGACCTCTTCGAGCTTGGCGGCGTCGGCTGCGATCTCATGAATGGTCTGAGCCATTTCCTTGGATTCCTGGCTCAATGCTCCTGAAGTGGCGGCAGTCTGCTGCGCTGCTGCCGCCATATTCTCGGAGGCAGTCGTGATCTGGCCCGACAGCGTCGTGACGTCGCGGGCTGATGCCCGCATGGTCGCGGCGAGCCGGCGAAGAGCGACGATGATTGCCGAAGTGGCGCGGCTGAGGCGGCCGACTTCGTTGGGTGTGGAGAGCGGGACGAACGGCACCGCGAGGTCTCCATTCGCCACCGATTCGGAGACTTTTGCAAGCTGGGATATCGGCGCGTTGACCTGTGAGCTGGCCATCCTCAGAACGAAGACCGATGCCAGAACCAGGAGGCCGAGGACCCACATTCCGCCTACGACGAGCGTCCATCGGACGTCGGAGGAAGCAATGAACGCCCGCTGGACGTCGGGCGAGAGCAGATGGAAGAGGCGGTAGGCGATCCAGCCGATGGCTACGTGTACGACGGAAATCGTGAAGATGACGCCAAAGGCGGCGTGCCTCTGGATGAAGCCGGCGACCGGTGACAGGACGCCGCGCGATTTCATGTCGACGACGGGAATGCCGTCCCACGAGGGGGTGTAGGCTCTCTCTGTTTCCTCGAGCTGGAGGCTCGGTCCCATCGGCGATAGCTGGTGCATAACGATGATGACGGTGATTGACGGTACCGCTACTTTGTAACCATGACCAACGTGGTGAATCCCAACCCGACTGAGGAAACTGCGGGTTACGACCCGGCCCAGGTGGAGCTGAAGTGGCAGGAGAGCTGGCGCGATCAGGACACCAATACCACTGACGTAGCCAACGCTCCGGACCCGTTCTATGTGCTGATGATGTTCCCGTACCCCTCGGCGGAGGGGCTGCACGTGGGCAACCTCTTCGCGTTCGTGGGGAACGACATATATGGACGATTCCAGAGGCTTCAGGGGCACAACGTCTTCGAGCCGCTGGGATACGACGCCTTCGGAATTCACTCCGAGAACTACGCCCTGAAGGTCGGAAAGCATCCGATGGACCTGATCCCGCAGAACATCGCGAACTTCAGGAAGCAGCTCGAGCGTGCTGGGCTGATGGCGGACTGGACTCATTCGGTTTCCACCACCGACCCGGATTACTACAAGTGGACGCAGTGGGTCTTTCTCCAGCTGCTCAAGCAGGGACTTGCCTACAAGAAGCAGGCGGCGGTCAACTGGTGTCCCAGCTGCAAGACGGTGCTGGCCAACGAGCAGGTAATCGGCGGCGCGTGCGAGCGATGCGATACGCCGGTCGAGCAGCGGTTCCTGAGCCAGTGGTTCTTCCGGATCAGCGACTACGCCCAGCGCCTGCTCATGAACCTCGATACGCTCGACTGGTCGGAGACAACGAAGACCGCGCAGCGAAACTGGATCGGCCGCTCCGAGGGTGCGGAGATCACCTTCACCTCGAAACGCAACGGTGAAGAGCACGCCATCCGCGTGTTCACCACCCGGCCGGATACGGTATTCGGAGCGACTTACCTCGTGCTCGCCCCGGAGCATCCGCTCGTTCCGGCGCTGACAGGTGCGCTCTACAAGAGCGCGGTGGATCAGTACATCGCACGCAGCTCGAAGCAGGATGTGGTGAGTCGCAAGTCGAACACTGAAAAGACCGGCGTGTTCACCGGCGCGTACGCGACCAATCCGGCGACAGGCCAGGAGATTCCAATCTGGATCTCCGACTACGTGCTCATGGAGTATGGAACGGGTGCGATCATGGCGGTGCCCGGGCATGACGAGCGCGACTTCGAGTTCGCGAAAGTCTTCGGGCTGCCGATTGTGCGAGTCGTCTGCGCGGAAGGCGAGGACTCATCGACACCGCTCGAGGCCGCGTTTACAGAAAATGAGCGCGGGCAGATCGTAAACTCCGGCCGGTTTGACGGAATGACTGTCGCGACTGCAAAGCGCGAGATCACGTCGATGCTCGAGTCAGCCGGCGCGGGCAAGCCTTTCGTGAACTACCGGCTTCATGACTGGTGCATATCGAGACAGCGATATTGGGGTCCTCCGATTCCGATCATCTATTGTGATGAACACGGAGCGGTCCCGGTACCGGAGAAGGATCTGCCGGTGGTGCTGCCGCACGTCGAGGACTTCAAGCCGGATGATTCCGGCGTGTCCCCGCTTGCCCGTCACGAGGACTGGTATCGCGTACCGTGTCCGGTGTGCGGAAAGATGGCGCGCCGCGAGACCGATGTCTCCGACACGTTCCTCGACAGTGCGTGGTATTTCCTGCGCTATCCGAGCGTTGGAATCGACGAAACTCCGTTCGATGCTAGCCTGACGCAGAAGTGGCTGCCGGTGAACAGCTACATCGGCGGCAACGAGCACGCTGTGCTGCACCTGCTGTATTCGCGCTTCGTCACGATGGTTCTCCACGACATGGGGTTCCTCACGTTCGAAGAGCCGTTCACGCGCTTCCGCGCGCACGGCCTGATCATCAGGAACGGCGCGAAGATGTCGAAGAGCCGCGGCAATGTCGTGGTGCCCGACCATTACATCGAGAAGTGGGGAGCGGACGCGTTCCGCACATACCTCATGTTCCTCGGACCGTTCGAGGAAGGCGGCGACTTCCGTGACGCGAGCATCTCGGGAGTCAAGCGCTTCCTGGATCGCCTGTGGGCATCGGTAAGCACGGTGGTCGACAGCGAAGCAGCGAAGGGCGCGGGCGATCCTGAAGTGATGCGCAAGCTGCACCAGACAATCAGGAAAGTCGGCGAGGACATTCCAAAGCTCAGCTACAACACCGCCATCGCGGCGATGATGGAATACATGAACACGCTGCGCCGAGGCGAGCGCACTCCGGTGCGCGCCGAGGTCGAGCCGCTCGTGCAGCTCGTGTCGCCGTTCGCTCCGCACATCGCTGAAGAGCTGTGGCAGAAGCTCGGTCACACGGCGAGCGTATTCGCATCGAAATGGCCGGCGTTTGACGAAGCACTCGCAGCCGACGAAAAAATCGATCTCGTCGTGCAGGTGAACGGGAAGACGCGCGGCAAGCTCAGTGTCGCGCGCGACATCGATCAGGATTCAGCCGTTGCCGCGGCTCTGGCGGATGCGTCGATAGCGAAGTTTGTCGCCGGCCAGCCGAAGAAGGTCATCTTCGTTCCCGGGCGGCTCCTGAACATTGTCGCGTAGCTGATACTGGCCTGGTGATTACCCAGTGAGCTAGAAGACTTTTCCGACCCAGTCTCCCACGAAGTAACCGATAATCGCGACGCCAAGGCCCACGACGAACATGTCGAAGCCGGAGCGGAAGATGCTGCGACCGGTGAACACTGATCGCGCCGCACCGACGAGAAAGTGCGAGAGCATCGAGAATACGAACGACATTACGATCGCCGTCTGACCTTCGGCGACGAAGAACGGAAATACCGGGATGATTGCGCCGAATGCAGTCGCGAGACCGGTGACCCATCCCTCGCGCAGCGGCGAGATGGTCTGCTCTCCGATCGTGAGCTCTTCCTGCACCTGCTCCTCGAGCATTCTCGCCGGGTCCGCCATGACCTGCGTCGCGAGGGCGTGCGCGGCGGATGCATCCATTCCCTTTGCTTCGTAGATCAGAGCGAGCTCGTCGCGCTCGATCTCGGGCATGAGCGCGATCTCGTCGCGCTCCATCGCGATCTCGTAGTCGTAGACTTCTCGCTCGCTCTTCGCCGCGAGATAGCCGCTCGATCCCATCGATAGCGCATCGGCGATGAGGCCGGCGACTCCGGCAATCACCACGGCCTGGTGCTGCTGCGTTGCCGACGCGCCGATCACGCCGGCGACGAGACCGAAGTTCGCCGTCAGTCCGTCATTGAAGCCGTACACGACGTTGCGGAGAAATCCTCCGGACTCGGTGCGGTGCCACGGCTCGCCCTGCTTTCCCGAGATCCCCGCGAGCGTCGTCGCATGTTCGGCCGATTCCTTCGCGAGCGTGAGGGCTTCGGCGCCGCCAGGTGCACCGGAAGGGGTCGCCCGGTGCATGTCGAGATAGCCCTTTACCTCCCGGCCTTCCTCCTGGAGCAGCATCGGGAGGAGAAATCCCGGGCCAAACAATTTTCCGAGAGTCGCAAGAACGCGCGCGCGGGAGCTGGGGCGAAACGGCTTCGGCGGATGGCCATGCTCCGCCATGAGATTTCCCCAGACAACGACGTGCCTGTCTTCAACTTCGGCAAGCCGCGCGTAGATGTCCTTCTTGCGGGGATCGGATTCAGCAGCGGCGAGAATGCGGTAGAGGAACGCGGCGTCGGCCTCGTCCTGCCAGTGGTGCTCGAAAGTGTGGACGTCGGGGCGGACTGTGGTGGCCATCGGTCTAATATGCCCGATGCCCTAGTAATCCGGCACCGGGCAACCCTTGCCGCGTCACCTGATGTCATACGCACACGAACCTATGTGAACGGGAGACAAAAATGCGTTTGATCATATCGGTACTGACCGGAGCAGCGGCTCTGGGACTCGTGCCGGCGCTGGAAGCGCAGAAGGCGCCAAAGAAGGATGACGCCCCAAAGAAAGTTCTGAGCCCCGACCGGGACGGTTGCGTGACGAGGGACGGCCGGACGGAATGCGTCTTCCGCAAGATGGAGTTCGACTCGGCCTTGAGAAAACGCCCGGCAATCGGTGTTCAGCTGAGCGCGACGGGCACGGCACGTGACACGCTCGGTGTATTCGTGACGCGAGTCGTCCCGAAAGGTCCTGCGGAAAAGGCCGGCATCATCGAAGGCGACAGAATCGTGTCGATCAACGGCGTCGACCTGCGCGTGAATGCCGCGGATGCGGAGGACAGCTATGCCGCGAGTCTGCCTTCGCGCCGCCTGACGCGTGAAGTTGGAAAGCTGAATCCCGGAAACACTGCTAACCTGCGCGTATGGTCGGGCGGCCGCGTGCGCGACGTACAGGTCACCGTCGGGAATGCATGGGACCTCAGGGAATCAGGCTCATATGGAATGCTGCTCGATGGCGCGCCTGGCGTGAGGCACCTCTTCCCCGGCATCGACGGAGCGAGGATCCACCTTCGCGACATGCCACGCATCCGCATGGAGGACATGCGAATCCCGAAAGTCTGGTTCAACGACGGCGATTTCCGGCGACTTCGCCTCGACCATCTGGACGATGGCGAGTATCGCATCATCGCCCCGGAAGGCGGCGCGTTCTTCGAGAGAAAGCTGAAGACTGAAGCCGAGAAGAAAGAACAGGAAAAGGCGGAGAAGAAGTAGTCAGTACTGCATTTTCAGCACGATTGTAGTGCCAGACCCGGCATAATTGGCCGCAAACTGCCGGGATGTGCGATATTCTGTGCTGATTCTGCAAAAATTTCTTGACAGTCCAGGCAGTATCTCGTACCCTGCCTGAATGAAGTACATCGTCACTGTCGTCAGGCCGGAGCGCCTCCAGGCGGTAAAGGAGGCGCTTTTTCGGGTCGGCGTGACGGGCATGACCCTTTCTCGCGTGAGCGGACACGGTGGAGAGCACGAAGTCATCGAGCAGTACCGCGGCTCGGCGGTGCTGCTCGAATTCCACGACAAGGTGCGCATCGAGATGGCCGTATCGGAGCCGTTCGTGGAGCCAACGATTCAGGCGATCCTCTCGAGCGCACGCACCGGCGAGATCGGCGACGGCAAGATCTTCGTCCAGCCGCTCGACAGGGTGATTCGAATCAGGAGCGGTGAAGAGGACGTCGAAGCGCTGACTCCGGTGACCGCCGAATTCATCCAGGCGCGCACCAATGCAATGGCCGCAGAGGTGGAGGCATGACCGCGCCCATCTCGGCGGGCGACACCGCGTGGGTGCTCGTATCGAGTGCGCTCGTGCTGCTGATGCTGCCCGGCCTGGCGCTTTTCTACGGCGGTCTCGTTCGAGCTCGCGCGACGCTCAACACGTTCATGATGAGCTTCGCGGCAGTCGCCGTCGTCACGGCTCAATGGGTCGTGTTCGGCTATTCGCTCGCATTCGCCGAGGGCGGATTTGCCGGAGGGCTGGAGTGGGTCGGTCTCGCCGGCGTCGGCGCCGCCGCCGGACCCTACTCGGCCACTCTCCCGCACTCTGCATTTGTGGTGTTTCAATCTCTCTTCGCCGGCCTGGCAGTCGCGCTGATCTCCGGTGCGGCAGTCGAGAGAATTCGATTCGCCGCATACCTCGGATTCACGCTGCTGTGGTCGACGCTCGTGTACGATCCGCTTGCTCACTGGGTGTGGGCGAGCGATGGCTGGCTGCGCAGCCTGGGCGCGCTCGATTTCGCGGGAGGCACAGTCGTGCACATCGCCGCCGGAACAGCCGCCCTCGTCCTTGCGATGTTCCTCGGCAGGCGCCGCGACGTCGGTCGCAGTGCGCTCCTTCCGCACAACGTTCCGTTCACGCTCGTTGGTGCTGGCCTGCTCTGGGTAGGATGGTTCGGATTCAACGGAGGCTCGGCGCTCGCAGCGGACGGGATTGCGGCGACGGCCGTGATCACCACTCACGCCGCTGCGGCCGCAGCACTCGTGACATGGCTTGCGCTGGACCTGTGGCGCTCAGGTCAGGCCACCGCGGTGGGCGGAGCGACCGGTGCAGTAGTGGGACTCGTTGCGATCACGCCTGCCGCCGGATTTGTGAGTCCGTTGTCGGCAATAGTCATCGGGGCGATCGCCGCCGGCGCCAGTTTCGTCGCGATTCAGCTCAGAAGCCGCACGAAGGTCGATGACGCGCTCGACGTGTTCGCATGTCACGGAGTAGCCGGAATCGTAGGAGCCCTCCTGACCGGCGTCTTCGCTAGCAAGGCGATCAATCCCGCGGGAGCCGATGGACTAATTTTCGGGAATGTCAGACCACTTCTGGTGCAGGGGCTCGCCGTCATCTGCACCATCGCATACGTGGCGCCGATGACCCTCGTGATTCTGAAGGTGATATCAGCCGTTTCAGCGATTCGAGTGAGAGTTGCCGACGAGCTGAGTGGTGTCGACCTCAGCGAGCATGGAGAGCACGCTTATCACGGAGCCGAAACCCTCGAGGGCGGAGGTCACGGCGTCCGGCTTGGAGAGGGTGTGCTCATCGAGCCGATCGCGAAGCCAGGCGGCGTCAGCGCTGCAGCGTGAAAGAGCCGGCTGAGCACGCCGGCCGCGTAAGGCTGGACAAGTGGCTGTGGGCTGCGCGGTTCTACAAGACGCGCGGTCTTTCCGCGGAAGCGATCGACGCCGGCAAGATCGAAGTGAACGGCGAGCGAGCCAAGCGCGCGCGTCTCGTGCAGGCCGGCGACAGGGTGAAGATTCGCATCGGACCCTACGAGCATGTCATCACGATCAAGGGTGTGTCGGAGAAGCGCGGATCTGCGCCGATTGCGCAGGCACTGTATGAAGAGGATGCGGAAAGCAAAAAAGCGCGCGAGGTGATGGCGGCGCATGTGCGTGCAATGAACGCCAATACCGGGTACGAATCAGGCCGTCCCACAAAGAAGGACCGGCGCGAGATCGAGCGCCTGCGCCGCAGGGACTAGAGCTGGATCTGCGCCCCGAGCTCGACGACCCGGTTCGGCGGAATTCCGAAGAACTCCGTTGCGGAGCGTGAATTCCTCGACATGAAAATGAAGAGCTTCTTTCTCCAT
>DASWQD010000395.1:0-2052 GCA_036398255.1 Gemmatimonadaceae bacterium
AAAACAAGTCGTAGTTCTCGGAGAGCTCGGCGCGCTCGGCGGTCAACATCCCGTAGTTTCGCGCGGGCGACACCAATGGGACGACAAGTATATTTGAAGTAATAGAGAGGAACGAGATGGCCGGTCACAGCAAGTGGAAACAGATCAAGCATTACAAAGCCGCGGCTGACGCGAAGCGCGGCGCGCAGTTCACCAAGCTCATCCGCGAAATCACGATGGCCGCGAAGCTTGGGGGCGGCGACCCTAACGGCAATCCGCGCCTCAGGACGGCAATCGAGACAGCCCGCGCAGCGTCGATGCCGAAGGACAACATCGAGCGCGCCATCAAGAAAGGAACGGGCGAGCTGGAAGGCGTCGAGTACCAGGAGATCACGTACGAAGGCTACGGGCCAGGCGGTGTCGCGATCCTGATCTTCGCGATGACCGACAACCCCAACCGCACCGTCGCCGAGGTTCGCCACCGGCTCTCGCGAGGCGGCGGGAACCTTGGCGCGGCGAATTCAGTGTCGTGGATGTTCGAGCGGAAAGGGCAGCTCTACGTCGACGCCAGCAAATACCCCGAGGACGATGCGCTCGAGGCGGCACTCGACGCAGGCGCTGAGGATTTCAAGGCGGAAGGCGAGCGCTACGAGATCACCACCGATCCGTCGAGCATGCACACGGTGCGCTCCGCTCTCGAGAGCAAGGGCTACGAGATCGCCGAAGCGGAGATCGCATCAGTCCCGAAGAATCTGGTGAGCGTAAGCGGATCGACTGCCGAGTCGCTCGTGAAACTGCTCGAGGAGCTGGAAGATCTCGATGATGTGCAGAGAGTCGCTGCGAACTGCGACATAGAAGAGAGCTAGAGAGGGCTAGCGCCACGCGAGAGTCGCAGAGACGCAGAGACGCAGAGTGATAGTCCTCGGGATCGATCCCGGAACAGCCGTCACCGGCTACGGCGTCGTCAAAGGCGATCGGTCTCTTCCCCCGCGATTGATCGAGTGCGGCGTAATCCGCACCCGCGCGCGTGATCCACTGCCATCCCGCCTTCAGGAAATTCACGCCGGTGTCACCGAGCTCATCGGTCGCCATCGTCCCGATGCCCTCGCAATCGAGGATGTTTTTTTCGCGCGGAACGTGCGCACCACGGTCGTCCTCGGACACGCGCGCGGAGTGATTCTGCTCGCGGCTGCCAACGCGCGACTCGAGATCGCCGAATATCCGCCTGCCGAGATCAAGAAGGCAGTCGTCGGAACTGGTGCGGCGACGAAGGAGCAGGTCCAGTTCATGGTAGCGCGCATTCTTCGTCTCAAAACGCCGCCACACCCATCCGATGCATCGGATGGAGTCGCCGCTGCCCTTGCCTACATCATGACTCCCCACCTCGACTCCGCCCTCGCACGTTTATGATCTCGCACGTAACGGGAGTTCTTTCGTCGAAGGACATCGACCGAGTAGAGGTCATGACGCCGGGCGGAGTCGGATACGAGCTGCAGATTCCTCTCGGAGTTTTCGAGACGCTGCCGCGACAAGGTGAGAAGATCTCGCTGCACACGCACCTCGTTGTGAAGGAGGACGGTTGGCAGCTCTTCGGATTCTCGAGCGTATTCGAGCGGCGGCTCTTTCAGAAGCTGCTGACGGCGAACGGCGTCGGTCCCGCACTCGCGCTTGGACTCATGTCCGCGCTTTCGGCTAACCGGCTGGTGCGAGCGATCCAGGAGAAGGACATTCCCACTCTTCAGGGGGTTCCGCGCGTCGGGCGAAAGAAAGCAGAACGCCTCATCCTCGATCTCGCCGACAAGCTCGATGGACTCGGCGGCGAAGAAGGTGCGCCGAGGGTTGCAGGAGGCGCGGCCGAGGACGCGATGCGCGCGCTCGTTTCGCTCGGGTACACGAATGCCGATGCGGAAAAGGGTGTTCGTGCTGCACTCGACGGTGGTGGTGGAAGCGGATTGTCGGCGGCAGAGCTGATACGAGCAGCGCTCGCGAAGCTGGGCGGGCGCTGAAAATGTGCTTTTCAAGGCCTACAGCTTACAGCATCTGGCTAACGCTGATGACTCGCGACTAGGAGCT
>DASWQD010000396.1:0-2518 GCA_036398255.1 Gemmatimonadaceae bacterium
CGACCCGATGCACGAGTCTCTCCGACTTGAGCCGGTGCGCAACGAGCTGCGCAACAGTGATGAAGGTGAGGTTGTGCTCAGTGGCAAACTCCTCGAGCTGCGGCCGGCGCGCGGTGGTGCCGTCTTCGTTCAGAATCTCGCAGACAACACCCGCAGGATAGAGTCCGGCAAGTCGCGCGAGATCTACTGCGGCCTCGGTGTGTCCGACTCGCTGGAGGACGCCGCCATCGCGCGAGCGAAGCGGCGGAATATGTCCCGGACGACGGAGATCCGCGGGCACCGTCGCCGGATCGACAGCGACGCGAATCGTCTTCGCTCTGTCCTGCGCGCTGATTCCCGTGGTCACCCCGAATCGCGCCGCAGCATCGATGCTCACGGTGAATGCGGTCCGCTGCTCTTCTGTATTTTCCTCGCTCTGCTGCGGCAGCTGGAGCTGATCGGCTCTCTCTCCGGTTAGAGCGAGACAGATCCAGCCGCCAGCCTTCTTGATCATGAAGTTGATCAGCTCGGGTGTGACGAGCTGAGCCGCGCAGATGAGATCACCCTCATTCTCGCGGTCTTCATCATCGGCGACGATGATGAGCCTGCCTGCCTTTATGTCGGCAATTGCCTGCTCGACTGTTCCGAATTGCATCTAATCGCCCCTGACCGCTGTGTCGCGGCTACCTGTTCAAGTATGGCACCGCGAGCCGCTGGACGTACTTCCCAATGACGTCGGTTTCGACGTGCACCTCGGCACCCTCCCTCAGGTCTCCGAGGGATGTGTGACCCAAGGTGTAGTCGATGAGTGCCACCTGCAACTTATCACCCTCGAGCGCGTTAACGGTAAGGCTCACCCCGTCAACGGCAACTGAACCATGCAGAACGAGTGTTTTTGCAAGCTCCGGGGCCAGCTCCAGATCGACGAGAACGGCGTCAGCCTCTTTCTCCACTCGCAAGACGCGGGCAACGCCGTCGACGTGACCCTGCACGATATGTCCACCAAAGCGCGAGTCTGCGCGCATGGCGCGCTCGAGATTCACCCGAGCTCCCGGGGCCCATTTTCCAATGACGGTTCGGCCGATGGTCATCGTCATTGCGGCAACCGTGAACCATCCCGGTCCATGTTCCAGTACCGTCAGGCAAACTCCGCTCACCGAGATGCTTTCGCCCGTTTCGAGATCCATGTACCCGGTACCGATGCGGAGCTCGACGCCGGCATCGGTCCGCCTCACGGAGGTGACGGTCCCGACTTCCTCGACCAGACCGGTGAACACTATGGCTTCCTCACTTCGTAGACACTGAGCACGTCGTCGCCGAGCGCACGGGTCTCGACCAGTGTGAAACGGGGCGCGTGCTCGATCTCCTGCGAAGAGATTCCCGAGAAGGCGCTGAGCGCTCCCGCGCCGAGAATTATCGGTGCACGGAAGATCGCGAGCCGGTCCACGTTGTCGCCCGCGAGAAATGACGCGGCGAGCCCGGCGCCACCCTCCACGATGAGGGACAGCACTCCTCTGCTTTTCAGCTGTCGCAGCGCGTCATCGACATCCTCGGCCGTCAGCTGCTCTACGCCGAGCTGATTCAGGTCAGCCGGCATGAGTGTGGACGGCGCGGTGATGATCATCGTCGGAGTTTCCCGTGCAGTTCGCGCGAGAATGCTCTGCGATGAGAGGCGCGCCGAGCGGTCGAACACGATGCGCAGCGGCGGAACTCTCGGGGGAGGATCGGCGCGAGCCGTGAGCTGCGGGTCATCGGCGAGCGCTGTCTGCACACCGACGGCGATCGCGTCCGCATTTGCTCTCATCGTCTGTACAACCTGACGGGACTCTTCGCCTGTCAGCCAGCCACCGGTGCGACCTGCGCCGGCGATCGCGCCGTCGAGTGAAAGGGCGAGCTTGAGAGTTACCCAGGGCCGATCGGATTTGACGGAGTGGAAGAATGCGGCATTGAGCTCCCGGGCCTCCCGCTCCCGAACACCGAACTCGACATCGATCCCGGCGTCGCGAAGCCGGTTGGCGCCACCCGACGCCACAGGATTGGAGTCCCGTGTCGCGATGACAACGCGCGCGATTCCCGATGCGATGATCGCATCGACGCAGGGTGGTGTTTTCCCATGGTGGGCACACGGCTCGAGCGTGCAATACAGCGTCGCACCGTTTGCACGATCAGTGGCTGCAGCGATCGCTGTCGTCTCGGCATGTGCTTCGCCGAAACGCGCATGAAATCCTTCTCCAACTTTCTGGTCGTTCGAATACAGGACCGCACCGACAAGGGGATTGGGCGCGGTCTGTCCCCAGCCGCGGCGCGCGAGCGCGAGCGCCTCGTCCATCCGCGCCGCATCGCGAGGATCAGACAATCACAACCTCGCCGGAGCCGTCCTTCACCTCGCCCATCACCCAGCCAACGATCCCCGCCACCCGGGCGCTGCCGACGATTGCGTCTGCATCGGAAGCGGGAGCGATGACCACCATCCCGACTCCCATGTTGAAGACGCGGAGCATTTCATCGCGTGGCACTTTCCCCGCCGATTCGAGCACCG
>DASWQD010000397.1:0-2275 GCA_036398255.1 Gemmatimonadaceae bacterium
TGAATTCCCCAAACACCTTTTCGTCGATAGTGACACCGAGTTTATCGAGCGGAACAGCGCGCTCGGGAGCCGTCGCGCCTTTGACGCGGAAGGCGTCGGCAATCTTCTCGCGCGCTGCGTTTGCAACCACCGCAGCGTGAACCGCGATCATCGCGCCGGACATGTTTACGCCTCCAGTGTGGAGAATGCATCGTCAATATTCTAGTAGAGTCGCCGCTGGATCAACCAATTCAACCGGACCCCTTCTCAAAACGCTCCAGCCGTTTCTCATCCTGGGTTGAAGTATTCCTGGCCTCCTGCGCTTGAGATGACGAGGCGCATGCGTTGAGAAGCAGTGCCAACGCAGCGAGGGTCTTCCCCAGAATCTGGCTGTGCCTGACCATACGTTGTTTCTCCCGGCTGAGCCCCCTCACAACAGACACGGGAACCGCAGCAAAGGTTCGATATTCTGGTTGCGTTTGTGTGCGCCACGCGCTACTTGGATCTTATGCTGACGCCTCTTCGACTAGTCGCCGCGGCTGCACTCACTCTGCTCGCTTCGTGCGCGCCGCTGCTTCCGCCGGCGATGCCGACGTTGGCGCCGGGGTTCGAGCGGGAGAAGGTGACGGTTGGATCGAGCACGGTTAGCAACCGCAATTCCCGTTACAACGTTCACGTCGGTGATCACCGTTTCCGCGTTGAAACGAGGACGCGCGTCGTGTCAGCAAAGGAGCTGGCCGGCGGCGACGGACCCTCAGCTGGCGAGCGAAGAGCGTTTGGACTGCTGGGCTGGGCGCTGCGTCAGGCGGGCTTCAACACAATCGACGAACAGATAGTTGTCGGGACACGGACAGTGACGGAGCGGGGCGCGCCCTGGTCGCTCGTCTGTCAGATAGCGTGGATTGACCAGCGCGAGAAAAGCAAGTCCGAGACAACGCACAGCCGCGTCACGGAAGGAATGGATTGCCACCAGCAGCCGTCCGACTCTGCGAAAGTCCACGCACCGTGGCGGTTCCGGATCGGGTCACCGACATCCATCGACAGTCTCGCGTCGATCGCCGACACGCTTGGTATCTCCAATCGCGCGACGTCCGCCGTGACGTCAGCTGCGATGGAGCGATCGTCGGCTGACGCCATGAGGTACAGCCTGTCCGAGGAGTCGTTCGGGACGATTCTCGGGATGCCTCGATCGGGTGGATGGCGAATTCACCGCGACGACGGGGTTACGGTCGCCCTCCTCCGCGTGCCGCCGACATTCGCCTGCCTTGGCCCCTGCGCTGTTGACTTCGGAGATGCAACGGAAGAGGAACGCGTCGTCCTTCGATTCATCGCCGCGGCTCTCACAGCGCCGATTCGGTGAACCATACTTGAGTGAATCACACGCAAAGGTCAGCGTTTGTGGTCAGCTCGAATCTGGTCTGGCGAAAGACGAAGAAATCGTGCGGCGTTGTCGTAATAAATGGCGCGCTTCTGCCCGGGAGAGAGAAACGCTGCTGTCTCTACCGCCTCGATCGTGTCTCCAATCAAGTCGGGCCACGCCATCTGATCCGAGGTGAACATGATTCGATCTGCGAAGCCCGCCTGCATTAGCCGAGCGAGGTATTGATGAAATTCCGCACGCGGAAGGATCTCCGGTCGGAGGACACCGCGGCGTACTGGGAGAAACATCGCGCAACGATTCGAGGGATGTTTCATCCAGTCACGGAAGCGCTCATTGACGAAGCCCGAATTGGGCCGGGTGACGCGGTTTTGGACGTTGCGACGGGATCCGGTGAGCCGGCGCTCAGCATCGCCGAGGTTATTCAGCCGGCGGGACTGGTGGTTGGAATTGATCCGTTACCTGGAATGATTGCGGCAGCCGAGCGCGCAGCGACCGACCGGCATTTTTCTGGGAACGCACGCTTCGAGGTTGCGTCTGCGGATCGCGTGCCTTTCGAAGCCGACCGCTTCGATGCAGTCGTGAGCCGGTTCGGCATCATGTTTTTCCCGTCTCCTGTCGAATGCGTGCGTGAACTGCTGCGGGTTCTGAAGCCGAATCGACCGATTGCTTTCGCCGTCTGGGGTTACCTCGAACGAAATCCGTTTCACCACGTGCTGGCTCACGTCGTCGATCGATATTTTCCACGCGACCCGCTCCCGCCCGATGCTCCGGACCCCTTTCGTTTTGCGGAACCTGGAAAGCTGTTGAGTGTTCTGAACGCGGCCGGCGCTGCTCAGACGAGCGAGCGTCTGCTGCAGTTCAACATCGAAGTTCCATTTGCCGGTGAGGATTTCTGGGCGCTGCGGCTGGATATGG
>DASWQD010000398.1:0-3112 GCA_036398255.1 Gemmatimonadaceae bacterium
CGGAAACGCATCCATGAACGACAGGTAGCAGAATCCCCAGATGCCGAGGAATCCGAGCGCGACGCCGATCTCCCAGAGTCCGAGCGGAATGCTCGACGACTTGTAGTAGAGCGACGGATAGACCTCGAGATACCTGTGGAACCAGAGACCGAACACGGTGAACATCGCGAACAGTGCAAGCGTCGGCAGAAAGACCTTGGCGGCACGCGACATCAGCCCGAAGAACGGACCGAACATCAGGCCGACTGTCACCAGCGTGAGCGGCAGCCACGGCTGAATGAGGCGCAGCCGCGCCCAGTGAGTCTCCTCGCCCAGGTTTCCGTACCAGATGACGAGATACTGTCCGAACGTGAGGTATCCCCAGAACGCGGTGAACGCGAAGCAGAGCTTACCGAGATCGTGGAAATGCTTTTCCGTGATGAGGTCGTAGCGGTCGAGGTATTTGCGCCACGACATCACGATAATCGTGAAGCTCGCGAGCGACGCAACCCACCCGCCCATGAACACCCACCAGCCGTACATGGTGCTCTGGAAGTGCAGGTCGAGCGACATCGAGAGATCCCACGAGAGCACAATCCATCCGAAAGCGAAACTGAAGCCGAGGCAGACGGCCATGTAGCCCTGGCGTGAATGCGTCGAGTGAATCTCGCGACGCTCGTCGCGGAATCCGCGCCGCATGCGCTCACGGAGTCCGCGCGCCCAGTCCGCACCTGCTTCGGGCGAATGGCCGACGTCGAGACGCACCGAGGTGTAGATGTACCAGAGGCTGAGCCCGGCGATCAGTCCGAATGCGATGAGGCTGCGCGGGATGAGAAATGCCGGATTCAGGTAAGTGACCTTCTCCGGTACGTGCAGCTCCTCGTGCGTCCACGGGAAGATGTGATTCTTTCCGAGGAAGATGAGAATGAGGAGAAGGAACGCCACCGGCAGAAACGCGACGTATCCCTCGAGAAACCGAACGATCGATCTCGACCAGCGCGCCGTGGTGATGCGCTGAACGGCGACGAACATCACTCCCGCGGACGAGATCGTCGTGAAGTAGAGCCAGTTGACGAGCAGCGCCTGCCAGACTCGGTCGATGCCCATGAACGCGCCGACGATGAAGACGATCGCGCCGATCGCGGCGAGTATGAGCGATATCGTGTAGAGCGACCGCGGCAGCGGGCGCGAAGTTCCAGCGAGAATCTCCTCGCGCGTGGGAACGTGAATGTGTTCGTGACTCATCTTCCCTCCGCGGCGTGACTCGCGGCACTGTCAGGCGGCGAGTGACTTGCCGCGCTGTCGACCGGTGCCGCATGGCCGGCTGCCGCGGTGCCCGGCGCGAAGAATGGAGCCGGCCGTGTTGGAGCCGTGCGTGTCACACCGGGAAGCTTGTCACCCGTTACTCCCGGCGCGGCAAGCGGACCTTTGGCGACTGTCCCACCGCCGGACTGAAGCGCGCGCAGATAATTCACGACATCCCACCGGTCGGGCTCTTCGATCCTGTTGTACGGCGGCATGAGCCCGCGCCCGTTTCGAATGATGCCGAAGATGTAGCCGTCTGAGCGCCCTTTCGTGATGTCGGTCGTGAGGTTGATTCCCGGCATTCCGTACTTCGTCGCCGGGCCATCTCCCATACCCGCATCCCCGTGACACACTGCACAGTTGATCGAATAATATTTTCGGCCGTTGAGGAGCGACGCTTCACTGACGGGATGTGCGTTCGCCAGTCCGGCCATCGAATCGATAGTCCCGGGAAGCGGAGAATACGAAACCTGGAATCCCGCGACAGCCATTCCTGTCACAGGAACGGACATCTGTGGATTCCCGCGCGACGGAGTCAGGGTGTCCTTCACCGGCTCCCACGTCCAGATGGACGGTTGCCGCTTGAAGTCAGTGAACCATTCACAACCGCCCATCACGAACGCAACAGGAATTACGGCGAGGAGCGTGCGTGTTCTAGCGCTCATCACGCACCTCCACCGCTCCGTGCTCCCGAAGCAGGGCCTGCGCTGCAGAATATTTCTCGGGAGGACACGCGACCCAGACGCCGTAATCTCCCGAGCTGAACCGCGGATCATATCCGACTGTCGTAGTCAGCTTCGGCACACGCGAGTTGATGAGCAACCCGAGAACAGTCGACAGTGCGCCGAAGAGGACCATTACCTCGAATCCGAAAATCGTGTACGGCACCCACGACGCCACCGGCTTTCCGCCGACGACGAGAGGCCAGTAATCGGACGCCCAGACAGCGATCCAGTAGCCGCACGTCGCACCGAACAATCCACCGAACAACGTGAATCGTCTCACCGGGCTCGGCGGAGCGTCTACGGCGTGATCGATCTCGTGTCGCGGCGTCGGAGTGTACACCGTGACGTCGCCGATCTTCTCCTTTTTCAGAGCCTCGATGGCGTAGACCGCCGAATCGAGCTCGCGGAAGGCACCAATTACTCCTGACATCAGGCGTCCTCCCCTGGAGTGGAAGGCTCAAACTCCAGATGCCGCCCGGCGGAATCGATTCCGTGATCGTGAGTCGTCCTCAGCTTCGGCGGAATTATCTCCTTCACTTCCGCGATTGCGATTACCGGAAGCTGCTTGATGAACAGGAGGAACCACATCGAGAACCAGCCGAAGCTGCCGGCGAGAATCGCATAGTCGACCCACGTCGGCGCGTAGCCCGACCACTGCCATGGCTCGAACTCATGCGACAGCGAGGGCACCACGATTACGAAGCGCTCGAACCACATTCCGAGATTGATGAAGAACGAGAGAATGAAGAGCCACGTCGGATTGCGGCGCCAGCTCTGTTTGAAGAGCGTGAGCGGCAGCACCATGTTGCACGTGTACAGGATCGCCGAGGACCACCACCACTGGCCCCAGATTCTGTTGGCGAAGAATGCCTTCTCGAACTCGATGCCGGAGTACCACGCGACGAACCATTCCGTCATGTACGCGCAGCCGACGACGAGCGACGTGAAGAGGCAGAGCTTGGCCGCGGCGTCGAGATGGTTGATCGTGACGTAGTGCTTGAGCCCGAACCATTTCCGGAGGGGAATGATGATCGTGAAGACCATTCCGATTCCGGAGAAAATGGCGCCGGCGACGAAGTAGGGCGGGAAGATCGTCGTGTGCC
>DASWQD010000399.1:0-1850 GCA_036398255.1 Gemmatimonadaceae bacterium
TGCAGCTGAGACCCCGGCACTGTCCCGCCGCGAACGGCAGGTAATGGACATACTTCACCGCCGCGGTGGCGCGACCGTGGCCGAGATCATGGAAGATCTTCCCGACCCGCCGACATATTCCGCGGTGCGATCCGTGCTGCGAATTCTTGGCGAGAAGTCCCTGATCAAGCACAAGGAAGACGGTCCGCGATACATCTATTATCCGGCCGAGCCGACTGAGAGCGCGCGTGACGACATGCTGGCCCATGTCGTTCGCACGTATTTCGCCGGCCAGCCGGAGCAGGCGGTGACTGCCCTTCTTCGCATGTCGGACGTCGACATCGAAGACGCCGAAGTAAAGCGCCTGCGCGATACGATCCGCCGCGCTCGTCAGAGCGGGAGGTAATCAAATGGTCCCGGCCATTGTTTCCGACATCATCGCCCTTCCCGGCTGGAACGGCCCGATGCTCCTCCTCCTTGCGAAAGCCACGCTCATTCTCGTCGCGGCACTCGGCATCACCGTAGCGATGCAGCGGGGATCGGCGGGTGCCCGCCATCTCGTATGGCTCGCTACACTCGCAATCGTGCTGCTCGTGCCTGCAGTCACGGCATGGGTGCCGCCGCTTCGTCTCGAGATTCTGCCGCCTGTCGCGCAGACATCCAATGAAGTCTCTCCATCTGCTGCACCCTCTGCCGCTGTCGAATCCGATCGAAAAGTCGAAGAGCTTTCGAATGCCAGTCCGATCACTTCCGCTGCACCTGCAGCAACGGAAGCGAATTCCGGGTTCATGGCGAAGCTCGACGGCATTTCACTCGCGCTCGCCGTCTGGGCCGCGGTTGCACTGGCTCTCACCGGGTGGCTCGCATACGGAGCGTTCGTGGTGCGTCGCATTGTTCGCAATGCACAGCCTCTCGACACTCAGGACTGGCTCACGCCCCTCTATGAAGTTGCCGATCGCCTCGAGCTCGAGGAGCCGCCACGCCTTCTCGGAAGCAGTGAAGCCAAGATGCCGTTCGCGTGCGGATTCACGAAGCCCACTATCGTGCTTCCCTCCGACTGCGAGACCTGGAGCGCCGATCGTCGTCGCGCGGTCCTGCTGCACGAGCTCGCGCACGTCAAGCGGCATGACCTCGTCGGTCACACGCTGGGTCGTCTTGCCTGCGCGATCTACTGGTTCCATCCGCTCGTATGGACCGCGGCAAAACAGCTTCGCAACGAAAGCGAGCGGGCCTGCGACGATCTCGCGCTCTCGTCCGGAGCCCGCGCCAGCGATTACGCCGAGCATCTCCTCGACATCGTGACGTCAGTGCGGCGCGATTCAACTCCGGCAATCGCACTTGCAATGGCACGGCGCAAGGAATTCGAGGGGAGAATGCTCGCGATTCTCGATCCCGAGCTGCGTCACTCGAAGCCAAGTCGCCGTCAGTCAGCTGCGCTCATTGGATCTCTCGCGCTGATCGCGGTGGTCGTTGGAGCAGCTGCGCCTGCGCCGAGAACGGCGGAGGCAAAGCCGCGCGTCGCCACGCAGGTTCCGGTCGTCGATCCTGACTTCACTCCTGATGACGTAACCCCGGAGCAGGGTACCGACAATTCGATCGACCGCGCAGTCAATAAGAGCGTGGACAAGTCTGTCGACAAGGCGCTCGAAAAGACGATGGACAAGCGGTTCGAGACATCGATCAACAAGACTGTTGCGAAGGCTGTAGCGGAGGCGACGCACACGACCATAAACACAGCCACCCGTGAAGCAATCCGCGAAGGCGCCAACAGCCTCGGCAATTCACTCGGCAATTCGCTCGGTAACATCGTCGGCACGATCATCAGTGGAAAATCGGAACCGAAGAGCGACGATCGCCCGATTCTTCTCGCG